>CAJWSS010000083.1:0-6831 GCA_913045915.1 uncultured Alphaproteobacteria bacterium
CCGCGGCTGAGGCGCTTGAAATGGCCGCGGCGCGTATCACAACACTTGCAACCCGCCTGACAAAACCTTAAATAGAGAGTCAGGCGATGACTGGGTTTTCGCGTTTGGTTTTTTAATCCCTGGGGCCATAAATTTTCTCTCGGGAGCTGCCTCTGGCTGGGCCGTGGTCTGGTTATAGCGGCGCCCACCTGCAAAGCAGGTCACAGAGGATATCTATACTGACGGTTTACATGGTCGTCGCCGTCATATCATGCGTTGCCGGGCCAAGCGATACGGCCCATTTGCCGCTTTTGTCTAACAGGTTGTATTGAGTGTCTGACATATCCGTCTCGTCGCCCCATGCCGCAGATCCCGCCGCCGCCAAAGCGCAGATGCGGAAACAGGCGGCTATATTACGCCAGCAGGAAGCAGATAAACACCCTCACGCCGCCGAAATTTTGGCCGGGCACAGCCAGTTGCTGTTGACCAATTTTGGCCCCGGGGTGTATGCCGCCTATTTGCCCATTCGAAGTGAAATATCGCCATTGCCGCTGATTGCGGCCTTGCACCACGCTGGCCAGCCGACAGCCATGCCGGTGACGCCCGCCGAGGGACAACCGCTTAGTTTTCGTCTATGGGCCGTTGGCGACGCGCTTGAAGATGGACCGTATGGAACGCGCCAGCCATTGGCAAGCGAAACGCCGGTGTTGCCAGATGTGATTTTGGCGCCACTCTTGGCGTTTGATTTGGCCGGCTGGCGTCTTGGATATGGGGGCGGGTTTTATGATCGCACCATTGCCGATTTAGCGGCGCGTGGTCACACGGCAAAGGTGATTGGGCTTGCATATGATGGGCAAAAACTGGACAAGCTGCCGATTGGTCCCTATGACATGCCGTTGGACGCGGTGTTGACCCCGTCAGGCCTACACCGTCCGCAAAGTTGAATTTTTGGGGCTAGCCCCATGGCGAGGAGCCGCCGATGATCCGTGTGTTGTTTTTGGGTGATATTGTTGGCCGTGCGGCCCGTCACGAGGTGATCGAACAGGTGCCAGTCCTGCGCGATGAACACAAGCTGGACTTTCTCGTGGTGAATTGTGAAAACGCGGCCGGCGGCTTTGGCGTGACGCCGAAAATTTGCGAAGCCTTGTTTGATGCCGGGGTGGATGTGCTGACAACGGGCAATCATGTTTGGGACAAGCCTGAAATCATTCCTTATATAGACACCCAGCCGCGTCTCTTAAGGCCCCTGAATATGCCCGAGGGCACCCCTGGCAAAGGTGTGGTGACGCATACCAACGCCGCAGGCAAGCGTCTGACGGTGATCAATGTTATGACCAATCTGTTTATGGCGGCTAATGATCCGGTTTTTGCCGCGCTTGATGGTGCGTTGGTGCGCCAAAAATTAGGCCGTGACGCTGATTTCATTCTGGTTGATGCCCATGGCGAGGCGACGTCTGAAAAAATGGCGCTAGGGCATATGGTTGACGGGCGCGCATCGATGCTGGTGGGAACGCATACCCATGTGCCAACGGCGGATTATCGTATTCTGCCCGGCGGCACCGCTTACCAGACTGATTCTGGCATGTGCGGCGATTATGATAGCGTGATCGGCATGAATAAAGAGGCGGCAACCGACAGATTCACTGGGCGCGGCAATAGCCGGTTATCGGTGGCGCTTGGCGCGGTAACATTATGTGGGTTGCTGGTTGAATCTGATGGTGCGGGGATGGCACAATCGGTGCGTGCTTTACGCCGCGGCGGCGGTCTAGCACCGGCTTGAAAAGGCGCGCTGAAAATCCGTTTGGTTGGGCTGGTATAAGCCTGGGTCATCTGGTATAGATTCTGGAAACCAAATACCCACGTCAGTGAAATTTTGAGAGATTATGGCAGGCCATTCCAAATTTAAAAATATCATGCACCGCAAAGGCGCGCAGGACAAAAAGCGCGCTAAAATCTTTGGTCGTCTGATCAAGGAATTAACCGTTGCGGCGCGTTCGAGCACCGATCCCGACTCCAATCCGCGTTTGCGTACGGCACTAGCGGCGGCGCGGGCCGCAAACATGCCAAAAGACAATATTGAGCGTGTGCTGAAACGTGCTGAAGGCGGTGAGGGTGAGGCCTATGATGAAATCCGTTACGAAGGCTATGGCCCCGGCGGCACCGCGTTGATCGTCGATGCGATGACTGATAACCGCAACCGCACCGCATCTGAAGTGCGGGCCGCTTTTAACAAATATGGTGGATCACTTGGGGAAACCGGTTCGGTCAGCTTTATGTTTGATAAGGTGGGGCAGATTATCTATCCCCTTGATGCGGCAGATGCTGACACCATGTTTGAAGCGGTGCTAGAGGCGGGCGCTGATAATGTCGAAACTGATGATAATGGCCATGAAATCACCTGTGCGCCGGAAAATTTCAACAATGTGCGAGAAGAGCTTGAGGGCCGGTTTGGTGCGCCTGAAGAGTCTGGGTTGACATGGAAACCGCAAAATCTGATCGCTGTTGATGAGGCGCAAGCATCAACGCTTCTCAAACTTCTTGATGTGCTTGATGACAATGATGATGTGCAGAATGTGTCATCAAATTTTGACATTTCTGACGATATTATCGCCAAGCTCACCTGAGTGAGGGGTGGGGTGCGCATTCTTGGTATTGACCCCGGATTGCGTAGCACCGGGTGGGGTGTTGTCTCGTTCAGTCATGGCCGGTTGCAGCATATATCCAATGGTGCCATCCGTCCGAACCCACGCCATAGTGATGCCGACCGTTTAACGATGATTTACCAAGATTTGTCAGCAGTGATTGCCGATCATCAGCCTGATTTTGCCGCCATTGAAGAAATTTTTGTGGCAAAATCTGCACGGTCTGCTCTGCGTTTGGGGATGGCACGCGGGGTCGGTATTCTTGCCTGCGGGGCGGCACATCTTGCCGTTAACGAGATTGCCGCACGCGCGGTGAAAAAAGCCGTGGTTGGCACCGGTACAGCCAGTAAAGAACAGATCCAAGACATGGTGGCGCGATTGTTACAGGTGCGCGCATGTAATGCCGATGCGGCAGATGCGCTGGCCATTGCGATTGCCGCCAGCAATGATGCTGGCAAACCGGCGGGCATCGCGCTAAGGTCGGCGCAGTCCGTGCCCGATGATGCGCTGTCAAAAGCCATCAGTCAGGCGCTGGCCCGCGATGATGCCAAGCAAAGGGGCAAAACATGATTGCGCAATTGCGTGGAACCATTGTTCACACCGGTACGCAGATGGTGATTGTTGATGTGCAGGGTGTCGGCTATGCGGTGCATGTGTCTGGCCGAACGCAAACCCAGCTTAACGCCGTGTCGGGCGATGTCACCATCCTAACCGAAATGCAGGTGCGCGAAGACAGTATGACATTATTTGGCTTTGCCGATGCGGCAGAGCGTGACGCCTTTCGATTATTGATTACAGTTCAGGGTGTTGGTGCCAAAGCGGCGATGGCCATTTTATCGGTGCTTGACCCAAATGCACTGACGCAGGCAATTGTGGCGGGGGACAAGGCCATGGTCGCGCGGGCCGATGGGGTTGGCCCAAAAATTGCCCAGCGCGTTGTGAATGAATTATCTGAAAAAATTGGCAAAATACCCAGTCTTGGTGGGACAGCTTTGGGTGCTGATAATGGTGGTGCCGCGCCGGAATCAGCCGAAGCGGCCACCCAGCAAGACGCGGTGTCTGCGTTGGTTAATCTTGGCTATGGGCGGTCAGAGGCACATGCCGCGGTGGTGCGTGCCCAGCGTGCTGGTGCTGATGCAAATCTATCATCGCTGATTGCGGCGGCGTTGCGGGAGATGGGTGCGTGACGATGCATGATGAAGATCGGCTGGTGGCTGGTACCAGCCAAGAACGCGGTGACAATGCGTTGCGTCCGACCATGTTGGCTGACTTTATCGGTCAGGGAAACGGGCGGCGAAACCTTGAAACATTTATTCATGCGGCGCGTGATCGCGGTGATGCCATGGATCATGCTTTGCTACATGGGCCGCCGGGGTTGGGAAAAACAACGCTTGCCCAGATCATTGCGGCGGAACTGGGTGTTGGATTTCGGGCTACATCTGGGCCGGTGGTGGCCCGCGCTGGTGATTTGGCGGCTTTGCTTACCAATTTGCAACCGCGTGATGTGTTGTTCATTGACGAAATTCACCGTTTGGCACCGGCGGTTGAAGAAGTGTTGTATCCGGCCATGGAGGATTTTCAGCTGGACCTGATGATTGGTGAAGGGCCGTCGGCACGTTCGGTGCGGATTGATCTGCCACCATTTACGTTGGTCGGGGCGACGACCAGGTCGGGTCTTTTGACCACGCCGTTACGTGATCGCTTTGGTATCCAGATGCGGATGCAATTTTATGATGCTGATGAATTGGCGCATATTCTTAGCCGGCAAGCTGAAAAACTGGGTTTGCATCTTGCCGCTGATGGCGCCATGGAAATTGCCAGCCGGGCACGCGGAACACCGCGGGTGGCCGGCCGTTTGTTGCGGCGGGTGCGCGATATCGCCGCGGTTGAGGGTGCAGATACGGTCACCGCGGCCATTGCTGATGCGGCGTTGGTCCGGCTGGAAGTGGACGCACAGGGGCTGGACGCGATGGATCGGCGCTATCTGTCTTGTATGGCGGACTCCTATTCTGGTGGGCCGGTCGGGGTGGAAACGCTAGCGGCGGTATTATCCGAACAACGTGACGTCTTGGAAGAAGTGATTGAACCGTATTTGATGCAAACTGGGCTGTTAATGCGCACCCCACGCGGCCGCTGTCTGTCTGCAGCTGGCTGGGACTATCTAGGTGTGACGCCGCCAGCCACAGCGATAAGACAGCTCGATTTGCTCACCGAGATTGACGACCAAAATGGGCCAGACCAATCCGGCCAAAGCAAAGGTGATGTGTGACCGGGTCATCGCAAAAAAAACAAATTAATGATCAGCTAGATGGCGTGCTTGGCGGTCGCAAACACGACTATCATCTGCGCGTGCAGTATGAAGACACTGATGCCGGCGGTATTGTCTATCATGCACAATATCTGGCATTTGCCGAGCGCGCACGTTCGGCTTGGTTACGTTGTTTGGGAATTGATCAGCCGCGGCTGTTATCAGAAGACCAACAGGCCTTTATTGTGCGGCATATTGACATTGATTTTGTGCGGGCCGCGTCACTTGGCGATGTGCTTGGCGTCACAAGTGAGCTTGTCAAAACGGGTGGTGCGTCTGTCAAGTTGCGACAAACCATCACAAATATGCAATTTTGCCATATTGTTGCCCGACTTGTCGTTGACATAGGGTTCGTAAATTTGCAACGGGCAGGTATGGCGCGCGCATGTCGCATGCCACAAGATGTCCGCGACAAGCTCGCTGGTAAGGAACGTGGGCTTTTGGTTTAAGGTGTATGTGAGCGGCGGGTGTTCGTCGTTATGACAGGGCTGTTTGGGTGAGAACAGAAGGACGGTTAGATGAATTCAGTAGAGATGACGGTTACACATGCCAGTTCAGATTTGACGATCTGGGGGCTTTTTATGGCGGCGGACCCATTTGTCAAATTAGTGATGCTGTTACTGGTTTTGGCATCTATTTGGTGTTGGGCGATTGTTGTTGAAAAAGTCACGTTGATCCGGCGCGAACGGAAGCTTGCGCAACAGTTCGAAGATGCTTTTTGGTCAGGCGGTTCGCTAGACAAACTGTATGATGATACCGGCGCCGATCCAAAAGATGCGCTATCAGTGGTGTTTGTGGCGGCGATGCGAGAATGGCGGCGGGCTAATTCACGCGGGCTTGCCGATAGTGAACGTGCCGATCTGCGGGCATCACTTGTCAGCCGTATTGATCGTTCGATGACATTCACCATCACGCGCGAGATGGAACGGATGGAGCGAGGCATGAATTTTCTGGCGTCTATCGGGTCCGTCTCGCCATTTGTTGGGTTGCTTGGCACGGTGTGGGGTATCATGAGTTCGTTTCAGTCCATTGCTGAGTCAAAAAATACCAGCCTTGCGGTGGTTGCCCCGGGTATTGCCGAGGCGCTATTTGCCACAGCCCTTGGGTTGGCGGCGGCGATCCCAGCGGTTGTTGCCTATAATAAATTTGCTGGCGACCTTGAACGATTTGGCGCACGTCTTGAGACATTTGCACAAGAATTCAGCACATTGTTGGCGCGTCAGCTTGACGAAGGTGGTCATTGATGGGGGCCGGTGTTAATCGCCCGGTGCGCGGTGCGCGGCATCGCCCCATGGGAGAAATCAATGTCACACCCTTTGTCGATGTGATGTTGGTTTTGCTGATCGTGTTCATGGTCACCGCGCCATTGTTGACAGTAGGTGTCGAGGTGGATTTGCCAAAAACTGAGGCAGGTCAGATTAATGCAGACGCGGCGCCGCTTGTGGTTTCGATCAAGGCCGATGGTGCGCTGTATCTACAAGAGGCTGAGATTGACAATGAAGCGCTGATCCCGCGATTGCAGGCGGTTTCCAATGCAAACCCCGACATACGTATTTTTGTCCGCGGTGATGCGTCGGTCTCTTATGGCGATGTGTTAGGGGTAATGGGGCGTATTCAAGCAGCTGGCTTCAGTAAAGTTGCGTTGGTCGCAAAGCTTCCCGAGATGCAATAATACATAAAATGCGAATGGCATAATGCGATGAACCCTCGTTCATTTTACATTTCAATCGGGCTGCATCTTGGCGTCGTCCTCTTGGCGATTGTTGGTTTACCATCTTTGAATCGCCCACTTCCTGAAGACCAACCGCTGGTGGCTGTGGAAATTGTGCAAACGGTGCCAACAACCAATGTAAATGAGGGCGACGAAGTCAATACGGCGAAAGAAGAACAGCAAGTAGCCCA
>CAJWSS010000084.1:0-6783 GCA_913045915.1 uncultured Alphaproteobacteria bacterium
GATTGGCGGAAAAAATTATTTGCTGTATGCATTAAGTAAAGTTTTACATTTGTAAAAATGTAAATCAAGTGTTTTGACAAAATCAGTGTGCCAGCTGGTAATTTTCCGAATTGTCTAAACCGGTCTTCTGTTGCTAGAACCTGTCTGTTGGCGTAGCTACGCCGTTGATAATTCGCTGGAGGCGCGGTCATTTGCTGGGACAATTCGGGGCTTATAGCGGCCTATTCATCGCCGCATTTCTGGCCGCAACAATTCTACCAGCACAATCTGAAGCGGGGCTTGCCGCGCTTATTCTGGCATCGCCAGCATCGGTCACATTGCTGGTTGCGACCGCCAGCCTTGGCAATATTTTAGGGGCGGTGGTAAACTGGTATCTTGGCCGCGGCATCAACCGCTTTACCGGCAAGCCATGGTTTCCAGCAACCGCAGACCAGCTATCACGGGCCACCAGCTGGTATCATCGTTATGGTCGGTGGAGCCTTTTATTAAGCTGGGTGCCATTTATTGGCGACCCGTTGACCGTTGTCGCCGGCATTATGCGCGAACCCTTGTTACGGTTTTTGCTTATCGTTGGGCTGGCCAAAACCGGCCGGTATATTGTGGTCGCATTGCTGGCTTTGCAATGGCTGTAATCAGTTCGGGCGCGGCGCAATTACCGTGCAATCACCGCCCCATCACAGCAGATTTCGGCCTGCCTGAATGCCGCCAGATCTGACGCCCCAGTCAAAAATAATGTCAATGCCATCTGCTGTTTCCAGCCGGAGACAAAATCCTGTAATTTTGACAGATCTAATGCGGCATCATCCGCCACCAAATGTGCCAGCATCGGTCCAGCCGCCGCTACCATATCCGCGCCAAGCCGGATCGCTTTGGCCGCATCCAGCCCATGGCGCACGCCGCCAGACGCAATAACAAGCCGGTCTGGACAGGCATGGCAAACCGCGCGCAAACAATCGACCGTTGGCACGCCCCAGTCAAAAAACGGCGCAAACATGTCGGCATCACCGCGGCGCCGTGCGGCCTCTATGCGGGCCCAGTTCGTCCCACCGAACCCGGCCACATCAACCGCTGTGACGCCCATGTCAAAAAGTTCTGCGGCAAGCACCGCAGTGATGCCGGCCCCCACTTCCTTGACGATCACCGGGGCGGCAGCTGTTTTAACCAGCGCGGCAATCGCTGATTTCACCCCTACCCAATCAGTTTCACCTTCTGGCTGCACCGCTTCTTGCAAGGGATTGAGATGAATGGCAATGGCGTCGGCCTGCAGATCATCAATGGCCGCCTGAGCCAGATCAATGCCGCCAGGTTGCGCCAGCTGAACACCGCCTAAATTGCCGATAATGGGAATATGCGGGGCAAGATCACGCAAAATACGTGCCGACTGACCAGCTTGCAACGCGGCACGTTGCGACCCAACAGCAAGGGCAATCGACTGGTTTTCGGCTATGGTTGCCAGGGCGTGATTAATCTGGTCAGCCCGCTTTGTGCCACCGGTCATCGCGCCAATCATCAGCGGCGCCTCTAGCTGGTAGCCTAAAAATTCTGTTGTTAAATCAATTGTGGCAAGGTTGGTTTCAGGCAACGCACAATGGGTGAAGCGAAGCCGGTCAAACCCGTTTTCGCCAGGTGACTGGGTGCGGGGATCAAGCGCAAGATCAAGATGCGAGTCTTTGCGTGCGGCGGCAGGTTTGTCTGGGTGCATCACAGAACATCCTTTCCATCACGCCGCCGAAATATCCCATCAACCAGCATCATATGCGGCACGGTCAAGGCGGCAAGGCCAATAAAAATCACCTGCAACAAATCCTGACTGATATTCCCGCTATCCAGCCATAACAGCATGATAGCACCGCCAGCCCAACTTGCCAGTGTGAACAACCCGGCCTGCCATAAAATATGCCGCGGCGTTACGTCCGACCGGACACGATCCCAAATATGACGCAAATGCCGGCCGGTATGTATCACGCAAAAATACAGGGCGAACCCAACCAATGGCGGGACCACGCTGAATAACAGGCACAGCAATGCCAATTCAACCAAGCGGGGCCGCAACGCCGCATCACGGACCGCCGCGACCAGATAAAGCGCCGCCACAGGCATGATAAATAGAGGAAAAAATTCAGTCAGCATAACTGCCAACATGACATCACCATGGGTCAGTGCCGCATATAATGGTGTCACCTGTTGCAAATGAAATAGGCTTATTCCAAACACCGCGATGCCGCCATGTGCCGCAATCTGCACTGACCGGGCAAAACCGCCGATGGCGGTTGCATCACCATAGCCAAAATGCACCGCTGAGATCAGCAGAAATAGCGCCAGTGCCAGCCCCGGTTGCCAGATCCAGAACGCCACGACCGCCCCGGCAAGACCAAGATAAACCACGATGAATCGGCACATAGCGCGCCAAGTCCGCGAATAGCCCAGATGCTGGGCAATCGCCCCGTCAAACGCACCATGCGGCAAGCCAACCACCACCACAAATGCGAGGGCGATCAAGCTGATATGATCAAGCGATACCAGATGGTCAGTCATACCCATATCCATCATCATGCCGCCGCTTTTGCTTCTGGGTGCAACAGCCCCCATAAAAACGGTATTTTCGGCATGGCCAGTATCACTTTTAACCAGATTTTTGTACCAGCTTCGCCGCTTAAGAAACGCGCAAACTCATCGCCGGTCAGCGCCGCCGCCATAGCGGTAAAAATAGCCGGTGCCAAGTCCGGCTGGCGGCGCAACACCGCCAGAAAAATCCGATCCATCCATAATTCAAAAGCGCTATGCGGGACACCAACAGCCAAAGGCTTGCCAGCGACAGCCTGCGCCACGGCATGGTCAATCTGCTTATGAATAAAGCTAAATGCATAGCCGCTTGATGGCCTGATCGCCCCGCCATTTGCACCAATACCAACCAGCCCCGGATCATGCCGGCCCAAAACCCCAAGCGGGATTACGCCTGATTCACGCCGGCTCACATCAAACGCCGACAAGCCGCATATTGTCTGCAAATACGTGGTGATGGCGCGCTCATAATAATTGGCAGGCGCCCGTTCAGGCGAAAACAACGTTGATTCAACCAAGGCCTGACGGTCCGAAAATGGCAAACAATAAATGAAATGCATCCCCTGCGTCTGATCACAGCGAAAATCCATTAAAATGGCGGTTGTCGGATCAAACGTACCAGCCGCGACTGTCACTTCCCAACCCACAAAATGCTGGAGCATCATGCCATCTGGCACCGGCGGTGGCCGGCTATCCAGAATTTGATCATCTGCGGCCTGCATCACCAATTCAGGGTGAAACCGCACGCCGCTGGCCTTTGCCTTGTCACGGCAATCTTGTAACCAGTGATGCCGGTGAATGGCGCAATAAGGATGCTGGTTGGCATGATGCAAAACATCTTGATCATGACTGATAATCCGCCATTTTGTCCATTGTTTGCGCGCGGCTAATGTGGCTGTTTGCACCCACGGCATCGCCCAGAACCCCCAAATATGGTCATCTGCATCATCTTGCTTGGGGGCAATCAAAGATATCTGGTGACCCGGCAAATCGGCGGCGCGTGCCGCCAATGATAACCCGGCACAACCCGCCCCAATCACGCTGATCTGCAATGGCCGTTGTCGATTATCTGACATAGGGCAGACCTTCCAAACCATCATGCAACGCGGCGCGGTGCGGTGTGCGTGGCCAGACCCGCCGCCAGACCGATCCACAGGCCTGCAGACTGCAGATGATTTTTGTACCCCGGCTTGTCACCTGCCGGCCGTGATGCCAGCCATATCCGCTTGCCGCAATCTGCACCCCAATTTGCCGATACACCCGCGCCGCAACAGCAATCGCCATATGCGCACGGATCGGCAAAAACGTCAAACCAGCGGCCCCACTTTGATAATAATCATCAGCCATACCCAAGAGCTGGCGAACAGCCATCCTTACCGATTGTGCCACATCACCGTCTGGTGCGTGGCTGGCGGCGGCAATCTGTGCGGGTGTTACATCCCCAACCCAGCTTGCCGGCAAATAACGACGCCCCATTTCAGCATCTTCCAGCACATCACGGGCAATATTTGTCAATTGCATGGCGATGCCAAGGTCAATGGCATGCGCGCGTGCCGCGTCATCATCACAATCAAGCACATGACACATTAACAAACCAACGGTCCCAGCGACCCGGTAAGCATAGCGGCGTAACGCCCGTTCATCGGCAATACGTACCGGTTTTTGATCCTGTAACAACCCATCAATAAGCGCAACGATAACCGGCACCGGCAAATTTTGTTGTTGGATAAAGGGCATAAAATCAGCCAAAAGCGGATCCGTCGCACGGTGCCCACCCGAAAGATCATCACGGATCGTCAACAAGCGGCGTGGCCCATCAACAATATCGCCATCCGCCATATCATCAAGCACCCGGCAAAACCGATACAGGGTGGCCGCATCGCCGCCCATCCGCCGACCAAGAAAGCGCCGGGCCCAGTTAAAACTCTTGCCATTGGCGGCGAGCGCCTGATGCGGTGTCATCAATTCACTTTTTGCCACCTGCATGATAGCTCACTTCCCACGTGTATAAGGCCAGATCATGGGACTGCCATCAGCCGGCCTATAACATGGCTTTAGCATCATCCTCAGCCACCAATGTTTCAACCACTTTTGCCGAACATAACACCCCCGGCATACCCGCCCCGGGGTGCGCCCCGGCCGCGGCAAAATATAAATTTTTGATATGCGGGTCACGGTTGTGAAACCGAAACCACGCCGATTGCGCAAAAATGGGTGCAATGGAAAACCCTGCACCATGCATCGACCGGTAATCAGTCTTAAAATCTTCTGGCGTCATGTAAAATGCGTCGGTGATCACCGCATCAAGATCAGGCATGATGGTATCAGCAAGCGCCGCGACAATGCGGTCCTGTAGCACTGGGCCAGTTGTCTGCCAATCAATAGCACCGCGCAAGTTTGGCACCGGGCACAACACATAGAAACTATCACAACCAGATGGTGCAAAACTGCTGTCAGTGGCCGTGGGCCGGTGCAGATATAATGAAAAATCATCTGCCAGAATCTTGCGGTCAAAAATATCGGCAAGCAGGTCTTTATAGCGTGGTCCCATCCAAATCGTGTGATGGGCGATATCGTCATAGGTTCGCCGCGTGCCGAAAAACAACACAAACAGACCCATCGAATAATGCGTCAATTTGTCTGGCAACAACCGTTTACGCCGGTGCGCATGCGCCGGTAGCATCTGGCTGTATACGGTGGGGGGGTCCGCATTACAAATTACCTTGTCGGCGGGGTAAAACTGTCCTGCTAGGGTCGTGGCACCAATGGCCCGGCCATTATCCAGATCGATTTGCGCAATATCTTGGCCAAGCACGACATGCACCCCGGACCGGCGCAACAAACCATCAAGCGCGGCCACAAGCTTGCCAGTACCGCCCATAGCAAAAAACACACCCCAGCGACGCTCTAAATAATGGATCAAACTGTAAATTGATGTGGTGCTGAATGGGTTGCCCCCAACAAGCAACGGGTGGATTGAAAATGCCTGCCGCAACAACGGGTGCTTTATATATTTATGCACAATGCCGGCAACCGAATGATAGCTTTGCAACCGTAACAAGCTAGGGATTTGAGCCAGCATATCGGTTAATTTGGTAAAGGGCTTATCAGCCAGCTTTACAAAACCAATGTCAAAAATGGCTTTAGAGACCTTGAGCAATTTGGCATATCCGGCAACATCCCGTGGTGAGAAACGACGGATTTCTTCATTTGTATCTTCAATGGATGGCCGGTAATCAAACTGCTCGCCAGTATGAAAATAAAACCGATACCATGGGTCAAGCGCGCGAAATTCAACATGGTCCTCGCGGCGTTCACCGAAAAGGGCAAATAATTCATCAAACAAAAAAGGCGCGGTAATCACTGTTGGGCCGGCATCATGACGGAACCCACCACGTTCGAACACCTGCGCCCGGCCGCCAATAGCGTCAAGCCGGTCAATCAGCGTGACATTGTAACCGCGTGCACGCATCCGCAAGGCCGACGCAATGCCGCCAAAACCAGCACCGATCACAAGCACAGATTTTGGCGTATCTGATATGCGGGGGTCTGATATGCGGGGGCTGTTTGATGTCAGGGGGGCTGAACGGGCCGCACCAACCTGGTCTGGCATGGCTTAAACCTTGAGATGTTTCACAGCGTTTAAGCAAACACGCTTTAACAGCGCATGTACAGGGCTGATCACCTCATAAATTTCAACCGACAAGGATTCCGCCTTTGCTTCGGCATCATCCAGAATAGACAGCATGCAGCGGCCAGCGCGTTCCATGGCATCAGATTGGCGTATGGCCAGCTGCCAATCTGTGAGTGCGGCATTGTCTCCGGCCTCATACCACACATCAAATTTTGCTTGCTTGGCTGGGGTCAAACCATCACGAAACGACAGTGTCACGGCGTTTGGCGCGCGGCGTGCTAGATCGCTACCAACAGATTTCGCGCCGTCCTGACCATCAAAATTCATAATATCATTGGCAATTTGATAGGCCTTGCCAAGATACCGGAAATAAGACGCAATAACCATTTCAGCACGGGCATCAAGCGCCATAATGGCAACGCCTTGAAGCGGGGCAGTCAACAGCGGGGCGGTTTTATCCGCCGCAATCTGCAGATATCTGTCCCAATCATACCCGCGGTCTGACTCAAACTCCATCGCCTCGCCGGCGGTGGTGGTCGCCATATGGCGGGCCAGCAAGGTTACCAGCTTTGGCGTCTTGGCGATCT
>CAJWSS010000085.1:0-6775 GCA_913045915.1 uncultured Alphaproteobacteria bacterium
CCATGTTGATGTTGCCGCGTGAAATGCTTGGCTTTAAGGGCAAGATTAAATTTACCATCGGCCAGCCAATTGCCCCGGGCGTAATCGAGGGACTGCAATTGTCCCGTAAAAAACAAGCCGGGCTTGTCAGCACCCATCTGCGGCGTATTGGGTCTGGTAAAACGCCGCTATTTGCAACCCAGTCACAGCTCATCGACAAGCTTGACCGGCAGATCATTCAGGCTGAATTAGCACAAGCCGAAATATTGGGTCAGACATCTGATAAAAAGACGATTTTCTTGCTTGATGGCGGGGATCATTCCAATGTTTTGGAGGAAATTGGGCGACTGCGAGAGCGTACATTCCGCTTCGTGGGTGAGGGCACCGGCCATTGCAAGGATATCGACGATTTTGATCGGTATTATCGTCATCTTATTTTGTGGGATGAGACTGATCTTGAAATTGTGGGGGCTTACCGACTTGGTGAAATCTGGAAATGGCCGCAACAAGATAGCCATTTGCTCTACAGTGCGACGTTGTTTGATTACGCAAAAGACGCGGCCCCCATTTTTACGGCTGGGCTTGAATTGGGGCGTAGTTTTGTTCAGCCCGAATATTGGGGCAAGCGCAGTCTCGATTATTTATGGCAGGGGATCGGTGCCTATTTGGCACGGCATCCGCAAGTGAACTATCTATTCGGGCCGGTTTCATTGTCCCAAAATTTGCCGAAAAAGGCACGCGATCTGCTGGTTACGCATTATGGCAATTATTACCCAGACCCGCAAAATCTTGCCCGGGCGAAAAGCCCCTATATTTGCGATGGTGAAACGGCAACATTAATTGCTGGGCAGGCAACGGGTGATGATGTCGACACTGCATTTGCGGCGTTAAAATCACAGCTTGCCTTTATGGGGGTGAAAATTCCAACGCTCTATAAACAATATACTGATTTATGCCTGCCGGGCGGCACGCGGTTTTGTGGCTTTAACATTGATGAAAATTTTGGTCATTGTGTTGATGGCCTTGTTGTTGTCGATCTTGGACTTGTGAAGGCAAAAAAACGTGCCCGGTATATAACACAACATAAAATGACTTAGCCCATTAAGTCGGTTAGATTAATCGCTTGTTATGGTTGCTTTATTGGCATGGTGTTTGCATCTCACCTTCTGGAGCTTTTGAAGGAGGCGTAGATGTCAAAAAAACCTGATACCGATGTAATGGTAGAAGTGGTCGAGGCCACAATCCGGATTTTAATGGATCATGGCTTTACACGTGATGAGGCGTTGCAACTTATGCTGAGCCAAATTGCCGTGCAGGTCAGTCCAGAGATAATGCGGCTTGGCGTTACGTTGAGTGAAAACCACCACGAAGATTTTGCCAAGGCAGAATGGGCTGGCGGTGACGAGGCTGTGCAACAAAAAATTGGTTCCGTTGAATATGCCTTGGGGCCGCTGTAAATAGGACTGATTAATCAGAAAGCACCCGCACAATACCAACCTCTGGGTCAATTTCTAGCTGTTGCCCGGTTGTGATAAGCGTGGTGATATCACCATCTTCAAACCGGTCACACATGGTGATGTTGGCCAGCGCCGCACCCTGTACCAAAATTGTGTTGGCCTGATTAAATAAAATGGCTTTCGGCACAATGTTGCGTGCCGCCATCTCATGCAGCATCCAAGCTGTCGCCACACCGCCTTTGGCGGTATTAAGAACCAAAATTTTATCCTTGTAAGATTGACCGGCCAGTTTGTGTTGTGGCCGTGAAAATACGCCTTTGATGCGGTCAAGGTCATAGCGTGCTGAAAAATTATCATCAGCAACCAGGGCGATGCCGGTTACCTTTGGGCCAACCCCTGTATGGCATTTCAATTCCCTAGTCATTGGATCACCCCCTCAATCGCTGACGCGACACAATCTTCCATAGTGGCGAGCGCTGGCTTATATCCATAGCCGCCTAAAATATTGACAATTTTTGCCGAATTGCTGAGCAAGCGCACCCAACCATTTGCCTCGCCGATTTCACGGGCATATTGGTTATAGAAACAGGTGCCTTCCAAAATAGTGCCGCCCGCCGCCTCGATTTGCGCGGCAAACCCCATACGGCGCGCATCACCAATGACTTGCGGGGCAGTGCACACAATTACCGGCACTTTAAATTTGGCGCCGCGGCACAAACCGGCAAGTTGTTGCATCTCAACGATTGATAGTTGCGGGGCGGCAAACACGACCACGTCAAGCTTATCGCCGCGACCACTAAAGCCGCCGCCAAGCTGGCTTATATCATCGGCTGTAATGGTTTCGGGACGACATTTATCGCCACCGCAATCGGCTAAATTTTGCGCTTCCGGGGTGATGCCGACAAGGTGAAATAACGGCGTTGAACCATAGCTGGCCATCGCCGCACCAAAATGCTTAACTTCATCCGAGGTTGGACTGCTCTCAATGCCCTCGATCACTGGCACTTCCCAATAGGTTCCGGATTTTTTACCGATAACGGCACCTAAAATACCCCAATCGGTCAGATTTTTTGGCTGTATGGTGACCCGAAAGCGGCGAGTGGCACGCCGATAGCTGTCGAGATGCAAGCCATAGCGCGGCGTACGCCCGGTCAAGCCGGCGGCGAGGGCCGACGGTCCGCCTTCAAAATTTGATCGCGCCCCGCATACGCTATTGGCATAGATCACCACACCGGTATCACCAAAGGCCAGATGGTCACCACGTACAGGCGGCATGATTGTTTGGTAATTGATACAGGTATTGGTCATCATAATGCCAATGGCCTCGCAAGCGGCGATAAACCGGCGTTCAAGTGATGCCATCTCTTCGGTCTGGCCAAGTGGTTGGTAATAGGCAAGATCAACACCACGCGGATCCGTGATCATCGGGATCATCACTTTTGTATTGTGGCTGGCTAACCCCTCGATAAAGGCAACCCCCGCTTCGCCAACAGATTCTGGATCCGCCATCATATGCGCTTGGCTTACCGGTACCATGTCAATCGCGTCAAAAAATGAACCAACTTGAATTTGATGGTTGATCGCCCATTGTTGGGCCGGGCCAAAATCGCCATTACGCATGGCGCATTCTTTATCACTGAGTTTCAAAACCATTCTCTATTAACGCAAATTTTCTTTAGATTAGCGTGATCATTGATTGTGTCACCACAAAACTCTGCTTGTGTGTCTGGCTTCGGTTTTAATCCATGTTATGCTTGAAATTTTTAATCTGCGACCCACCTAAGACAAGGCGAAGTACGCCATTATTGAGACCGGAAAACACCATGCTAACAGTTTATTATGATGGGAAATGTGGGTTATGCCGCCGCGAAATCGAATATTACAAGCGAGTCGCCCCAGCGGATAGATTTTTATGGTGTGATATTGCTCATGATCCCGCTTCTCTCGTTGATATTGATATTTCGCAGGCTGACGCATTGCGGCGGCTTCACGCTCGCGATTCTGCTGGCACCATGTACGTAGGCGTGGCCGCTTTTATCGCGATTTGGCAGCGTTTGAGTTATTGGCGTTATCTGGCATTGATCATCAAATTACCATTGTTGCAACCGTTGGCGGCGTTTCTCTATGATCGGTTTGCTGATTACCGTTTTTCGCGTCTTACCCATTGTCAGATTGCATCCAGAACAGCCAAATAACCAGCTTGTCGCCGGGGGGCGTCGGTTGGCGGTCATCCACACCACCGTATTGGCGACCGGTATGAAGATTTGAAGGAGATGGGACACGATGTCGACAATCCAGCCGGGGTATGAGATAGCGCCTGATGGCACCGCTTATGAGTATTTGCGTAAACCCAATGCACCAGTCATGGTGTTAATTCACGGCTTGGGGTTGTGCCGGCAGATGTGGCGTGACCATATTGCCGATTTTGCCGCAGATTATCAGGTGTTGAGTTATGATCTTGCCGGCCATGGTGACAGTGCGGCACCAACCGCGACCACTGATTTATCTCTTTATGCACGGCAATTGCTAGGCTTGCTGGACCATCTGCAGATTGACACAGCAGCGGTGGTCGGGTTTTCGATTGGTGGTATGATCAATCGCCGCTTTGCTATTGATTTTCCAAATCGTTTATCGGCGTTGGCAATTTTGAATTCACCACATGACCGCGGCGACGAAGCGCAAGCACTTGTTGAAGAACGCGCCGCGGCAGTGCGGTCAGACGGGGCGATGGCAACGATGGAAGCCGCACTTGAACGCTGGTTCACCGATGATTTTAGAATATCACATCCAGATTTTATGGAAACGGTACGCCAATGGCGCCGGCAAGTTGACCCACAAAGCTATGCGGAAGCGGCGTGGGTGTTGGCCACCGGCGTGAAAGAGCTCACACGCCCGATCACACCGGTGCGCGTGCCAACCATTGTGATCACCAGTGAAAATGACAGTGGAAGCACGCCTGATATGGCCGCAACAATCGCTGCCGAAATTGATCAGGCCGCTATCTGTATTGTGCCTGAATTAAAGCATTTAGGGCTGATCGAACAACCGCAATCATTCACCCTGCCGGTAATAGATTTTTTTAGAAAGTTAGCATTATGACGTCAGCAACAAAACAAACGCTTTCGGGCGGTCAGGCCGCTGTTGAGGCTTTGCGAAATGAGAAAACTCAACATGTATTTGGTTTGATTGGCTCTGCCACAATGGAAATGTTTGATGCGTTGTATGATGCGGATGATATTAAATTTATCGGCATCCACGATGAACGCACCGGCACACATATGGCAGATGGATACGCCCGTGCAAGTGGCAAGGCCGGGGTTGTTCTTGCAGGACAAAATGGCCCAGGCGCAACCAATTTGGTCACAGGTTTGGCGCAGGCGAAAGCGGCCTATTCACCGGTGGTGTCAATCGCTGGGGCGTTGTCTTCAGGGCATATCTACCGTGATGCGTTTCAGGAAGTGGATCAACAAGCGTTATTTGCCCCGATCACAAAAAAAACATGGACGGTACCGTCACCTGACCGGGTGCCAGAAATTTTCCGTGAGGCCTTTCGTACAGCCCTAGCGCCGCGCCAAGGCCCGGTGCAGATTAATTTGCCGCGTGATGTGTTGTCTGGTCAGGCGGAATTTGACCGTGACCCCCACCCCGAAAATTATCGGAATATGAGCCTGCCACAAGCTAGTAGTGAACAGATTGAACAGGCTGCGGCGCTTTTGGCCGGGGCAGACCGCCCGGTGATTGTCGCCGGCGGCGGCATTAAAAACACAAATGGCGATCACGCCGCTATTGTGCTGGCTGAAAGTTTGAACGCGCCGATTGTGACCTCACCGGGGCATGGCGATGCAATACCGTTCGGACACCCACTGAATGCCGGGCAGATGGGGCCACGCGGAAATGTGGTTGCGTCACGTTTGGTAAAGGAAGCTGACGTCATTTTGGCGTTGGGCACGCGCCTTGGGTTTAATTCAACCTTTTACAGCTATGATAATATCAACAAGGATGCGGCGATCATTCAAATCGAAATTGAGCCGACAGCTATTGGCAGATTTTTCCCGGTTGCACTTGGCATTTGGGGGGATGCGCCGGGCGCGGCGCGGGCCCTTGCCGCATCCCTTGAAAAAATCCAAAGACGGGCCGCCGCTGATGCATGGACGGAAAGCTATAAGGGCGAGCGGGCGGCGTTTCTTGCCAAACGTGATCAAGACGCAGTCGAAACTGATCCGATACAGCCATCTGGCCTGTTTAAGGCGTTTCGCCAAGTGTTCCCAAATGATGCCGCCGTCACATTTGATGCTGGTACATTATGCCTGCAAGGTACGGATGCGTTGTGCTATGGCGGGCCAAAAAGCCTGTTTTCCCCCCTTGATTTTGGGCTTGTTGGTTTTTCCTTTGCCTGTGGACTAGGGGTCAAGCTCGCCTTGCCAGAACGGCCAGTGATCAGCCTTATGGGTGATGGCGGGTTTGGTATGACTGTGTCAGAACTTAGCACCGCCGTTGACTACAGTATCAACACCGTGACCGTGGTGATGAATAATGGCTGTTGGGGCGCGGAAAAAGCCTATCAACGTGATTTCTTCAACGGCCGCTATATGGGGGCTGATGTATCCAGTCCGCCATTTGATAAGCTTGCTGAACTTTATGGCGCGGTCGGTTTTCGTGCCGAAAAACTGGTTGATGTGCCGGGCGCTATCGAAGCGGCGCTGGCATGTGGAAAACCTGCCGTTGTGGATGTTGCTGTTGATCCGAACGCTTTGTTTAGTTTTCGCCGCGACAGTTTTAAGCACCGTGGGGGCTGATCGCATGCTGACACCATACGCACTCTTTGAAGGCCGCATCCGCCCCGGTATGGATAGTGAATGCGCGCCTATGTGAATGATGTGCTGGCACCGTTATGGCGGCAATTTTATGGCGCGCATACGGTGCGGGTGATGTTTGCTGTAGAAAAAGACCCGGATGGCCCCAGCTACCCGCTTATACGGGCCATCACCTATCCTGATACGGCAGCGATGGCGCGCGGTTTGGCCAGCCCTGCACGCTATGAGCCACGCGATACACTACCCAATTTTTTTGCTAAATTTATTGATAGAAAATTACTGAATCATATAATTAAAACAGATATTTTTATACCAAACCAAACCTAACATATAAGTATATATTTGGCTGTCTTTTCTAGCCGCGACCGCGGTATCCAGCAACACCTTGTTCAGGCACCCATGTTCCAGTTGGTATCTCGCCATGTTGCCAGAATACATCAATTGGCATGCCGCCACGCGGGTACCAATATCCGCCGATCCGAAGCCAGCGCGGGGCCAACAAGTCAACAAGCTGTTTGCCAATGC
>CAJWSS010000086.1:0-6760 GCA_913045915.1 uncultured Alphaproteobacteria bacterium
AAACTGAATTGAATTTGCGCAATGCGCATCTTAGCTATGCGATGACATGGTATGGCATTGCATTGGCGTTGGTGGGTGTCTACGGCGCGTTTCATTATCAGGCTGGCCGCTTGCGGTTTGGCGGCAAGGCGCAACAGGGATAAGGCCATGCAATATTACAGCACACGTGGACAGGATGGGCCACTTGGATATGAAGAGGCGTTGCTGAGTGGTTTAGCCCGCGATGGCGGCCTGTATTTGCCCGAGGCGTGGCCTAAATTCAGCCATGAAGATATCGCGGCGATGCAAGGCTTGTCTTATGCAGAGCTTGCCGGGCGGATCATGGCACCATTTTGCGTTGGCGAGATTGACGAAGCTGAATTAACGGCAATGGCCCGCGACGCCTATGCAGATTTTGACCATCCTGATATCGCCCCCTTGAAACCGTTGCAGGGTAACCTGCATGTTCTTGAACTGTTTCATGGACCGACCATTGCCTTTAAAGATTATGCCATGCAGTTTCTAGCGCGCGCCTTTGACCGGGCGCTGAAAAAGAAACAGCAACATGCGGTTATTGTCGGGGCGACAAGCGGCGACACGGGTTCGGCAGCGCTTGAGGCCTTTAAGGGCCGTGACGCTGTTGATGTTTTTATTTTATTTCCCGAAGGCCGGGTGTCACCAGTCCAGCAACGGCAAATGACATCGGTCATTGCGGATGGTGCGCATGCCGTGTCGGTGGCTGGTGATTTCGATGATTGTCAGGCCATTGTTAAAGCTCTGTTCAATGATCTTGCATTTCGTGATCAGGTCAATCTATCGGCCATCAATTCGATTAATTGGGCACGGTTGATGCCGCAAATTGTCTATTATTTTGCCGCCGCTTTGCGGCTTGGTGCGCCAACACAGTCAGTGGCATTTTCGGTGCCAACTGGTAATTTTGGTAATGTGTTTGCGGGCTATGTCGCCGTGCAGATGGGGTTGCCGGTTGACCGCTTGATTATCGCATCCAACCAGAATGATATTTTACCACGTTTTTTTGCTAGCGGTGCGATGGCACGTGAATCGGTGGTGCCGTCACTCAGCCCGTCAATGGATATTCAGGTCTCGAGTAATTTCGAACGCTTGTTATTTGAATTGCTGGACCGTGATGGTCAGGCAACCGCCAGTGTGATGAGACAATTTGCTGAAACCGGACAATTTCATGTGGATGACTCGGTGCTGGCGCGGGCCAAACAGCTATTTTCCGCCTATCGTCTTGATGATGACGGCACCATTGCGGAAATCGCCGCCACGGCTAAAAATAATCATATGGTGATTGATCCGCATAGTGCGGTTGGTGTGTATGCCGCGCGTCAAGCCCATGGCGATGGCACGGTGGCTAATGATGTGCCGATTGTTGCGCTGGCTTGTGCGCATCCAGCAAAATTTGATGCGGCGGTCACAAAGGCAACAGGCGTTGCCCCAGGCTTGCCACCGCATTTGGCTGATTTGATGCAACGGCCGGAACGGCAACGCCATGTGGCGGCAACGGCTGACGCTGTCAAATCACTTGTTTTAGAGATGAAACGGGGCGCATGACAGCACAACTCAGCCATCTGCCAAACGGCCTGCGTGTGGCGACACGCGAAATGCCCCATGCGACAACAATATCTATCGGGATTTGGGTCAATGCTGGTGCGCGTGATGAAACAGCACAAGAGCAAGGCATTGCGCATATGCTCGAACATATGGCGTTTAAAGGCACCAAGCGGCGTGATGCGCAAGCCATCGCAACTGAGGTTGAAAATGTTGGTGGCTTTATGAATGCGCATACAAGCCGTGAAGAAACCGCGTATTATTTACGGCTTTTGCCTGAACATATCGACCTTGGCATTGATATTCTTACTGATATTCTGACCCAATCGACATTGCCAGATGTTGAAATTGAACGTGAACGCGGCGTTATTATTCAGGAAATAGGGCAATCGCTCGACACACCAGATGATCTTGTTTTTGATCTGTTTGCTGCGGCGTGTTACGACCAGCATAATCTTGGCCGCCCTATTTTGGGTACAGTTGACAGTGTGTCTTCATTCCAGCGGGCTGATCTTAATGGGTTCATGAACCGCTTTTATGGGGCCGGGCAAATGCTTGTTGTGGCATCTGGCGCTGTTCGCCATGACGATATTGTCACGCGGATTGGGGCCAGCCTTGGCAGGTTGCCAGATGCGCAAATGGCAAAACGCATGCCGCCTTGCTGGTCTGCTGGCCGGCAAATCGTTGAACGTGATCTGGAACAATCGCATATTGTTTTCGGCTTGCCCACCAAAGCCGCCACTGCCCCTGACAGATTTGCGCTGATGGCGTTATCGACCCTTTATGGGGGCGGTATGTCGTCGCGGCTGTTCCAGCAGGTGCGCGAACAACGTGGCTTGTGCTATTCGATTTTTTCTTTTGCGTCACTCTATTCAGATAGTGGGGTGTTTTCGGTATATGCAGGCACATCTGCCAGTCAGGCAAATGAAATGCTGGCGGTGGCGGCAGACGAGCTGGCGAGCATCGCCCACGCAGTTCATCCAGATGAGGTGACACGGGCAAAGGCACAATTACGTGCCAGCCTGTTGATGAGCCGCGAATCTGTATCAAATTGCGGGGATGCCTTGGCCCGCCAGATTATGCTGTTCGGCGCGCCGCAAGATGATGCCATGCTATTAGCCGCTATTGATGATGTTGATGAAAATGCCGTACGTGCTATGGCGGCGCAGTTAATCACTGGTCATACCCCAGCGCTGGCCTGTGTTGGCCCACCAACAGCATTGATTGACAATGGTGATTTGGCGGCGCGGCTAACAGCCTAGGCCCGGCCAATATCGCTGACAAAATGCGCCGGGTCGACCCCCAGCATTTCATAGGCGTCTTTCCAGATGTCGTGCGTGCCATCACGAAACACTAAATCGCTTGTCGCTGGCATCGATAACCATACATTCGCCGCCAATTCACTTTCCAACTGACCCGCATGCCAGCCTGCACATCCAAGTGATACAATCGAATGGGCGGGGCCAATGCCGTTGGTGATGTCGCGTAAAATCTCAATACTGGATGTCAGCCCGATATCATGCGTTACTGACAGGCTTTCTGGTAGCATATGATCCTGCGTATGCAGAACAAACCCACGGTTGCTTTCTACCGGGCCACCAATATGAACGGGTTGGTCAGCACAAAAGCGCGGCGCGCCAATATCAAGTGTTTCATATAATTTGCCCAAATTCATGCGGGCGGCGCGGTGGTTGATAACAACCCCCATCGCAGATTGATCATCATGCTGGCACATGACAATGACAGCTCTGGCAAACCGTCCATCATCTATTTGTGGGTGCGCAATCAGCAAATGGCCTTGCAAACTGCCATTCTGGCGGGCCATGCTGGCGCTATCAAAAGATTTTGCGGCGCCGCTTGTATCTTTTCGTAACACCATTATTTACACTAGACAGCAATCATAGTTCAGGTAAAGCAAAACGTGATGTCAGACCTGTCTGCCATACATCTTTCGAATGCAGTAATGTTGGCAAGATGCCATGAGTCTGCTGGCCTTTGCATTGGTGCCAAATTGCCAAAATTATGCGCGCGATTGGCCCTTTATTTTTTGGTGTGTTTCACCGCGTGTCTGCCGGTCGCCGCCGCTGGTATGCAGAGCAACTGGATTGGTGACCCGTCTATTGGTGAAGCGCGGTTGATTTCAGCGGTGACGGCAAGCGGCGATCTGGAAAAATTGCCACTTGGTTTGGAATTTCGGTTGGCGCCGGGGTGGAAAATTTACTGGCGCACACCGGGTGAGGCAGGCCTGCCACCAAGGATTGATCTGCTGGTAGATGGTGACCCGGTTGAAAGCCAAATAAAATGGCCGGTGCCAAAGCGGTTCAATGCCTTTGGGTTCGATAATTACGGCTATGACAATACCGTTATTCTACCATTGGATGTGTCGGGCTTTACCGCTGGTACGACATTACAGCTAACTGGGCAGGTTGAGGCCCTAGTATGCGCCGATATATGCGTGCCACTTGGCGGGACTGTCAAAATGACAATGCCAGCCGGCACGGCCTTGGCTTCGGCTGATGCTCGTGCAATGGCGCAAGCGGCGGCGCTGGTGCCGCGGCAAGGCGGCCATGTGTCGCTGGTGCCTGATCATCTGTGGCAGGTGGCAGACAGGCTTTACATGCGGTTTGCCGCGCCGGTTCCTGTCGATGATATTTTCATTGAGGGCATTGATGGCGTTGCATTTAAACGGCCCCAGCTGGATGGGGGTGATGCGGTCATTGCGATTGAGGCGACATCACTGCCGGATCTTGCTGGGCGTGACATCACCGCCACCATTGTGGCTGGCAATGAATTTATTGAACAGCGTCTTACGGTTAGTGCCGCTGGCCCGAAGCCGGCCGCCACCAAGCCCGGCTGGATGATTTTTTTGCTGGCCTTGCTGGGCGGTTTGATTTTGAATTTGATGCCCTGTGTGTTGCCGGTGCTGGCGATAAAGATCGGGTCAGTGCTTGATGCCGCTGGACAGCAAAAATCACTGATACGGGCCCGGTTTCTGTCTGCCGCCGCTGGTATTGTCACCAGTTTTGTGATTTTGGCCGCCATTTTAGCCACAATGCGGCTGGCTGGGGCGCAAATTGGTTGGGGGATTCAGTTCCAAAGCCCGGTATTTTTGACAGTGATGATATTGCTGATCGGTGTGTTTGTTCTATCCATGCTCGATCGGTTGATCCTGCCCGTGCCCGCCTTTGCGCAACGCTGGACAGTGTCCCCTACCGGTGCGTCATCGCCGCGAAAGCTACTTGCTGGTGATTTTCTAACCGGCATGCTGGCCACCATTCTGGCAACTCCCTGTTCGGCGCCATTTGTAGGGGTGGCTGTCGGGTTTGCGCTGACCGGGTCAACCGCGGCTTTGTTCGGTATTTTTATCGCCCTTGGCATGGGCTTGGCGATGCCATGGATGGTGATCACGCTGGCCCCCGGCCTGATCAGTGTTTTGCCGCAACCGGGGCCATGGATGGTCTGGTTAAAACGCGGCCTTGCGCTGTTGCTGGTTGGCACTGGCCTTTGGTTGGCCTCTATTTTATTTGTCATAGCGGGCGACATGATGACCGCGGCGGTTGTTGTTGGCATCATCCTGATCCTGTCTGGTTTGGCCGGGATTGGCCGGGTGTGGGCGCGCCCTTTGTCATGGCTTGGCTCGGCAATTCTGCTATGGCTGTTGGTCAGCCCGCCAGCTGTTTTCACGACATCTAAAAAAGTGGGTATGGCTGGCGAGTCAGCGCATAATATAGATGCGCTATGGCAGCCATGGCGCCCGGGTATGGTTGGGCCGCTTGTCGATGCGGGACAAACAGTCTTTGTCGATGTCACTGCGGCATGGTGCATTACCTGTCAGGCGAATAAATCATTGGTGATCGAACAAGCCCCGGTGGCCCCCTATATCCAGCAGTTGGTTGAGTCTGGCAAATTGGTTTTGTTGCGGCGAGTATGGGAAGAAACCGAGACTACGGAGTATCTTGAAAGTGTTCGTATGAATCTCGCCGCACTACGCGATCTGGTTCGACGAAATTTGGTGGAAATCGTAGGAGCCGTTGTAGAGACAGGCACACCCGAAGAATTGCTTCAACAGATTACTCATTGGATCGATCAGCACATGGACTCTATGGAAATTGCTTCGGTGCCAAACGTATCCGGATAGGCCGAATATTAGAGAACGCGAATGATTCCGGAATCTGTCTCAATCACGCTTCCGGAAGTATGTTGCCCACGCTTGACGTAGGCAAGCGCCTGGTTCGTCAGTGTGGAAATCGACCTTGTCTTGACTACCGGTTTTCCTTCACTGGTCATGGTGACCCCGGTTTTCGCCTCGGCTTCTGAAATATCGATCCGTGTGAGATACCAGTGGACATTACCCAGAGCGTCGATACGGGCAATCGGCTCCTGACCTAAATAACACCCTTTTGTAAAGCTGATCGCCAATGCGTCTCGATTGACTTCCTGAGCAAATTGCTCGTCGCTGATGTCAGTTCCGTAGAGTGGCGTACCTGCGGCGATTCGAGCTGCCTGAACCTCGTCGTCGCTCAGTGTATGAAGTACTTGCGAGTACTCATCGCTGACGGAGTTCAGTAGCCAGTAGGAGGGCTGAGTAAACCAATGATTTGGAATGATCGGCCCATGAGGCTGAGCGGTTTCGAGCCAACTTTCAATAGATTCTCCGGTAACGAGTGTTAAGGTGGCATCGCTCACTAGACTGAGCTCAACGTCTTCGGTGATGATGTAACGCTCTAGGTGAGCAACTAGCTCATCTACTTTATGATTCGCTGTAACTAGCAGAAGTTCATCCGCAGTCTGAAAAACGGTGATGTATCCAAGGCACTTGCCTTTGATGTTTGGAACAAACGCCTCGACAGCGGTATTTATCTCAAGCCGTTTTATATCATTGGTACAGAAGTTATGCAGGAAGGCAGCTCGATCCTTCCCTTTAATGGAGATGATTGCCTGACTGTTAGTGGTCCAGATGGAAGGCAATTCAAATGGAGCGGACATAGTGTGGGCTTTCTGATACCAGTTTATTCAACCGTTGCTCGATGGGCATCTCCAACGATCGTGATGGAATCGGCAGAGCTAATCAAATTGTTAACTTGATCGGGCGACTCGATGTGTGCCAGACCAATCGACTCCACATCATCTCCGTCTAAGGAACTTAAAAGGTATAGGTGGTAATCTGTTTTCAAGCGGAGGATTTCCTGAGCGGCTTGAATGTTCA
>CAJWSS010000087.1:0-6637 GCA_913045915.1 uncultured Alphaproteobacteria bacterium
TGGCAACGGCAGGGACAGTGCTGGCCACTGTAAATGGCATAAGAACAGGTGCCTGCCCCTTGGCAGACAACATCAAAAATTCGCTGTCATCCACTGAAATAAGCCGTAATCGTTCGGTCGGGCTGACCGCGGTATCTTCGATGACGGCAATGCGTTTACCGGCTTTGAGGCTGGCCCGGATGGCACCGCCCTTGCGCCGCAAGATCATCAACACCATCAGCATAACGCCGAGAAAAACGGCTGTTACAACAATCTGCTGTGTGCCAATAATTTGTGAATACATTGTCCCAACTCCGCCACTGGCTATTTCTGCTGGAACAAAGGCAAATAACATGCCAAGCTGAAAAACAGCCGGCATGTTTAAATTATTCTATTGATATTGCTATATTTTTATTTGTCTTGCTGGCTGGTTGTCAATTTGCTGACAGCTAGCCGGGCGCCAATAGCTAGAGGCTTTCAACCCGTTTTTCTGGGTCGACAATTTCAGTAAAGCGCACCCCAAAACGTTCGCCAACCATCACAATTTCGCCTTTGGCAATCATGGTGCCATTCACCAAAATATCAAGCGGGTCGCCAGCCAACCGGTCAAGTTCAACAACCGACCCTTCATTCAACCGTAATAAATCACGGATACGGATTTCAGTGTTGCCAACTTCAACAGTCATTTGCACTTCGATATTTTCCAAAACGCGCAAATTTTCAGCACTGACTTTAGAGCCGCCGGCACTTGGTGCCGCGGTCTCTTGCTGATCAGCCGTCTGGTTTTCTGCTGCTTCAGGTGCGGTATCTTCTGCCATGGTTCAGTTCCTTATGCATTGCGGCCATTTGGCCGTTTGGTGCGACTTGTCATCGCCACAGTTAAATTCGTTTGGTGAGGCTGACCGCGGCCTGCCCCGAAACCTCGCCAATATCAGCAAGGAAAATCGGATTATCCTCAACCCGCAATTCAATACCCTCATTCACCTGAATAGGCACAACATCACCCGTTTGCAGGCGAATAAGCTGGCCCATAGACATCACTGGCTTGCCCAAAAATGCCGTGACATTCAGCGGAATATTCAAGATGGCATGTTCCATTCTTTCGCGCCAGCTGACATCGTCATTCGTATCCGACTGCATGCGCGAGCGTAATTGCGTGGCGATTGGTTTGAGTGTTTGCAATGGATAGACAACATCCATATTGACCGACTCACCATTCGGTAATTGAATCAAAAAGGCGCATATGATCACCAATTCACTGCCATCCACAAATGAGGCAAATTGCGGGTTCACTTCGCGCCCCTGATGCGACAAGGTGATCGGCATCAAATCTGTCCAAGCGACTGACAAGCACTCACTTAGCCCCTCATGAACAAGCTCAATCACACGTTCTTCGGTATTAGTGAATTCAGTACGTTTCTGGTCTGGCTGATAGATCGAGCCACCATAAAATGATGCGGTTAATGTCGAGATGAATTTTGGCCCCAAGGTTAACAGCATCGGCCCGCGCAATTCTTCCATACGCGAGATATTCAAATTCATGAAATTGTCGATACCTTCGCAATATTCGTCAAAGGTCTTTACCTCTGGCGGGAACGGCGAAATGCGCGGTTGCAGACGCAGCATCGGCAGAAACACACTGCGGGCATGCCGGGCAAACCTCTCATTGATCAACCGCAGGGCATAATAATCGCCCATTAAGGACAAATCATCCTGACCAAATTGGAACGCGCGCACGTCAGACGAGTCAGCAACATCCGCCTGCACTTCATAGTCCGAGGCTTGCAGCCCCTCCATCAGAGCATCAACTTCTTCACTTGTTAATTTACGTGATGACATGATCGTTTACTGACTTAACTATATTTATGCCTATTGCAGAACAAATGAGGTGAAATGCACTTCCTGTATACCGCCAAAATCCTCTAAATCAACAAGCTTTAGATTGATGCTGTCACGCAGGGCTACGGCCAGTGCCTCGCGGCCATTTTTTCCCTGAACATCGGCTTCGGAAAATTCACTCATGGTGTTTAATATTTCTGAGCGCAAGGCAAGTTGATGCGATTCAACATTCCCCATAACGGTGTCGTCATATTGCGTTGATACACCGAGACCAACTTGCAAAAATTTCCGTGAATTCATCAAATTGGTTGTGAATGTGCCGGGGAATTCAAAATATGTCGTGACGAAGGTTTCCACTTCTGGCGTTTCTTTAGCAACTTTGCTGTCGCCCTTAGCGGCTTCTTCCTCGGCTAATTTTTTGGCATCAGCCTCTTCCATTTTGCGTTCGATAATCTGCTCAATCTCTTCAGATGGGTCAGGTTGTGCGCTGCCAAACAGCACAAAACCAACCCCCAGCCCAATGCCAATGAGCGCAATACCACCAAACGCAAAAAGCAGGATTTTTACTAATCCGCCGCGCTTTTTTGGCTCATTATTTTCTTCGTCTGCCATCGATTCATCCTCCAGTGGACTGACCCACCCGGTAATTTAGAAATATCTAAATCACTAGGCTTGCATATTTATCAAATTTTCTGATTGTTCAACACTGATTTCAGCGTTGGTTTCATCCGTTCCATCTGCGGTGCCAGACGCCGCCGCATGTGACGCACCGCCGTCACGGCTCTGCCCTGAGTTTTGGCCAGTAAAATTGCCAGTAAAATTCTGATTGTGTTGCGATGTCAAACTGCCAAATTTCAGCCCAGATGCATCCATCATCTGTGCCAAACGGGCTTCGGCGTCACTCAGCATTTGTGCCGCGGCACCCGTCTCGGTTTGAATATGAACATTGGTCCGGTCATTCTGCACGACAAGGCTGATCCGCATTTTACCGAGGTTGCGCGGGTTCAGATGAAAATCAATTTTATCTTTGCCACCAGCAAGGCCTCTTTCCACCCGCTGGAGCAACATTTCCGTCCAATTATCTTGCGCCATATCCAGCATATCCATCATGCTACCATTGGTCATGCTGGTGCTTGCCGAAACAAAGCCGCCCGATTGGCTTGATGACTGGCCAGATGATTGGCCATTATTTTGTTGTGACATCTGCCCCCCAGCAGATATCCCAGCCGCCTGCATTTGCCGCACTGCATTTGCTGATAGGCTTTCGCCAGAAACTGCCTGACCGTTCATACGGCCAACAACACGGTCTGTTTGCCCTGCGACTGCTCGCATCAACGCATCAGGGCTGTCAAATTGCATGTCACCATCCATATCAATATGGGTGGCATCAGACCCGCCGGCGGTTTTACTATTTGCAAGGCTAGCCTGATTTAAATGTGGCTGATAGGGCGTTGATCTGATCGCGGCCCGTCTATCTGCCTTTCCATCTGCCCGCCCGGCTAATTGCGGTTGCGTGGTTTCACCATCCCCTTCACCTGTCAGCATCTCATCAATGGAATCACTATTTCCTTGTGCTTTTTCCGCAGGCTTCATGGTTTGCAGCATGGCCCGGCCTTTATGCTGAAGCGGCATAACCACCTCATCCTCAAGTGCCATGTGTGCCATTACAGCTGATGTTTCGGCCGCTGGCAAAGATGTACCAGCTTGCTGCTGCAACGGCATCGGTCCAATCATCATCGGGTTGGCTGGAAGCGTGTCTTCGCCAGGCTCTCCATCAAGGCTAGCAAGATCGTCTTCATCGACCAACACGGCATCACCGGGTGACGTGGCATCGGCCTCTGGCCCACTGCTACGGTCCGTGCCACGCTGGCCAGACATCATCGCCGCCACCGCCTGCATTGCCGCCAAAATATCTGAATTTCCGTCTGGGTTAGCGTCGGTATCAGCATCAGCATTGACCGGCGCAAGACCGCCTGCCATCGGATCAGTATCCGTTTCAGCCGCAACAACACCGCCGAAAAGGGCGGCAAACAGCAGGTCATGCTCGGCCCCAGCGCCTTTTTTTGCAAAGGGCTGAGCCAAGCTGGCACTGGGTCCGGTGTTGGGTTTCGATGCGATTTCTGACATCCGTTTTTGGTCCGTTTTATCCAATTGGGCGCAATTCTACGCAAGCGTGTTGCAATTCGGATGCCATTTGGCGGCGATGCGCGGTTTTTATCTGGGACAGGATTTTCGGCGCGACGCATCATCATCCTCGCGGCGGGCATCGCGTTGGTCCCGGTTAGTACGGCGGATCTGTTGTGCCTTGCTTGCCGATTTTTCGCGGCGCCGATCCGACAGCGCTATTTTCTGGCGCATGAATTTCAGTTCTTCGCTCAAATGATCGCTACGATTGCTTGCGGTTTCCAACTGATCGCGGATCTGATAGTTCAATTCTGCAGATGACCGCAGGGTAAAGGCTGTCTGTTCTTCGGTTTTGGGCGCAGAATCGGCCGCCATATCACTCAACTTCTGACGCATATCCTCAATTTTTTGCAATTCACTATGCAACGCGCCAAGATTCCGCATTTGCTGGTTGATAAACAGCTTTTCCTTGAGTGCCAGCCTGTCAAAGATCACGTCACGTCGCTTCATCAGCTATCCTGTAGGTTAAACAGGTCCGTCAGAGCCTGAATAGAGTGCGCGGCATCAGCGCTCTCATTAAATGGTTGCTGAATATGCGCCATCAATTGCGGCCATAGCTGAACCGCCATATCAAGGTCCGGGTCTTGCCCGGGCGCATAGCCACCCATCAAGATCAGATCACGATTTTCCATATAGAGCGCCACTAGCCGGCGGAAATATTGTGCCGCTTGTAATTGTTTTGGTTCCGCAATGTCATTCATCACACGGCTGACTGAGGCCGGCACATCAACCGCTGGGTAAATGCCCATCTGGGTTTGTTCACGCGACAATAGAATATGACCATCCAGAATGGCCCGCGCCGTATCGACCACCGGGTCATTGGCATCATCACCATCAGCAAGAACAGTATAAAAAGATGTGATGGACCCCTCGGCCCCAATGCCGGTGCCTGATCTTTCGACAAGGGCCGGGATCATCGACACAACAGATGGGGGGTAGCCTTTTGACGTTGGCTGTTCGCCAAGTGCCAGACCAATTTCACGGCGTGCATGCGCGACCCGTGTAAGCGAGTCCATGATCAACAGGACATTCTTGCCAATTGAACGAAAATATTCGGCAATCGCCGTGGCACGGTTTGCACCGCGAATACGCAACAGCGGTGACCTATCCGCCGGTTCAGCAACGATCACTGTACGATCGCGCGAGTCACTATTTAAGACCTCAGCGGCAAAACTGGCAACTTCACGTGCACGCTCACCAATCAGCCCGACCACAACAACATCGGCGGCGGTAAATCTTGTCATCATGCCCAACAAGACCGATTTGCCAACACCCGAACCGGCAATAATACCGATACGCTGGCCCTGGCCAACAGTCAGCAGGCTGTTGATAACGCGCACGCCAACATCAAGCTGTTTATCCACCGGGCGGCGGGCCAGCGGGTTGGTTTTTTTGCCATTTAGTGGCCAGCTGTCAACAAGCTGTAATAGCGGGCCATCGTCAAGCGGATGCCCCAGCGCATCAATAGCACGGCCCAGCAACCCCGGCCCCACTTTGATGCTATGGCCATCATCACTCACCACAACACGCGCACCCACGCTGATCTGCGCATCATGATCATGCACCGATAACAGATTGTGGTTATTTTGAAAGCCAATCACCTCGGCATTCACCCGGTTGCCATCTTGCGTATCAATCTCGCACAAAGTGCCAATGGTTGCGGGAAACCCATCGCATTCAATGATATGGCCATCAAAACGACTAACCCGGCCAGAAACACGATATGGCCGCGTTAGGTCAAGACCGCCAATATCCGCTTCGAGCATTTGCAAAACATTTTGCATTTTAGACCCACTCCATAATAGGAGAGCTTCCTCGTTTTAGAACAATCATTCGTCAAAGTTCTTACTTGTCAATGGCATCAAACCAATTGCCTCTGACGGGGAAGCGTCTTCATTATCCTCAGTTACCCCGTCTGACGCAGAATCATCTCCACCTGTAGTGGTGAGCGGCATCAAACCAATTGCCTCTGACGGGGGAGCATCTTCATTATCCTCGTTGTCATCTAGCATCGGCTCTCCATTTTCGCCATCTTGGAGCAAGGGAGAGTTTATGCTGGATTGGACCGAGACTTCCTGTGAATCCAGACTCAAATTATTAACAGTCGGAGTTTCTAATTCGACGTCACTAATTTTCGTTTGCGCCGTCTCGACCTCAACAGAATTTTCACGCTGCATTGATTGTGAAATTTGCCAGTCTGCTCGTAGGTCAGCAATGTCACTAATGTCCATTCCGTCAAATTTTATGCGGATATCTCCCCGGTAAAGCTCAGGGTCAGGTTCAATTTTAAACTGGCCCTCGTATGTCTCCATAATTGGGGCGATGACGGCACAATCGTCTGGGTGCATGAAAACATGGCCTTTTGAGATATTTTTGCCAGCCGCATCCGCCAAATTTTCAATCCGCGTGACCATCAAATTGGGCAACTCGTCAATCGCCGCGCCGGTGCGCGCCGCAGCCAACCTGACAACAGCCGCCTGTAATGACGTAGATAAATTACTGGTATCAACTGTTTGTGGTTTTGCCAATGCGGTCAAAGCGGTCTCAAAGGCGCTAATTTTGCCAGCCAATTTCGTCTCAAATTCAGCCTCTATGGTCGTGCGAAGCTCGGCCTCAACCGCTTCACGCCCCGCTG
>CAJWSS010000088.1:0-6614 GCA_913045915.1 uncultured Alphaproteobacteria bacterium
TTGGCAATGACATTGATGAAATGGAAGAAATGATCGATGCCTATCTGGCTTTTGCGGCTGGTGAAGGCGAAGAACAGCCGCAAGAAACCGATGTGGCCGCCTTGCTTGAACGGCTTGTGGTGCAGGCACAAAAAACGCATAAATTCGATATCAGCTTCATCCCGCCAAGCGCCCCGCTTTCAGCTTTCCCAGTGCGTAAAAACGCGATCCAGCGCGCCTTTTCAAATATCATTTCAAATGCCATTCGCTATTCAACAAAAACCATTGTGTCATTGCGGGTCCATAATGACGAAGTGACATTCAGCTTTGATGATAATGGTGCCGGCATTCCCGAAGAACGACGCCAAGATGCGATCCGCCCATTTATCAGGCTAGAGGAGTCGCGCAACCGGCGCACCGGCGGGGCCGGTTTAGGGCTATCAATCACCAGCGATATTGTGCTCAGCCATGGCGGCGAACTTGCACTGGGGGACTCATCACTTGGCGGTCTGCGGGTGACAATCAAGTTACCAATCTAGCCAAAAAACGCCACAAAGCGGCCTGTCACACCGGCTTTTTTAATACAGTCTGCCACCATTCGGCACGTCATGCGACGGTTGCATCAACACCACCTCGCCATCTGCCCCCGGCACGCCAAGCGTTAATACCTCGGACATAAACGGACCAATCTGTCGTGGCGGGAAATTCACCACAGCCATAACCTGTGTGCCAATCAAGGCTTCGCACTCATAATGCGCGGTGATTTGCGCAGATGATTTACGAATGCCGATTTCATCGCCGAAATCTATATCTAATTTAAACGCTGGTTTGCGGGCTTCGGGAAACGGCCGGGCCGCAACAATGGTGCCAACCCGAATATCCACTTTCATAAAATCTTCAAATTCAATCTCAGTCATTATCCACACCATAGCGCCCGGCTTTGCCGTCTTCGTCCGCGGCCGTCTGGCCCCGCCGCCGCCGAGATTGTTGAAATAGCCGCAAGCTAACCGCCCATTCTTCCGCCTGTTGCAACCGCCGGTCTAGCTCTTTCATTGTCGGGGCAAGATCTGGACTGTCATCCTTCATCCAGACCCGTGCCACAACCATCACCACACCGACAACGCCTTTGACCCGCATTAACCCGCGCCAGCCATCACAATCATCGCCGGCCATCGCCAGCATACGGCGGGTCACAGCTTGCAACCCCAATCCAAGCGCCAGCGCCAGATCTGGTCGTGCGCGCGCGGCTCTGTTCAATGCCTGTATTTGCGCCCGGTATGGCGCATAGACCTCAAAACGGTGCAGGATGGCTTCAAGGATTTTTTCACGGATTGGCACCGCACCAGCATCTTCGATATCGGCAAAACTCTCCAACACCGCCTGATCATCAAGCGCCGCCATTTTTCCCAAAACAAGCTGTTGCGGGTCGCCGGCAACCGCCACCGCTAATCCGGCCTCTACATCCACATGCGCGGCAATCTCCGCCACCGTCAGGTCAGCTAATGGCCGGGACCCGAGCTGTTGCCAGGCTTCATTGGCAAGCGTGGCAAAAATTTGTGCTGTTTGCCCAGTATCATTGGCGGCGTGCGTCATTCTACATACCCTCATGACTATCGGCGGCACCATCACATTGCCGCCCGGTAGCAAGAACTATATCAGAAAATAACAGGTTTCGGCTAGGCGCCCAACTCAACAGATCGTGTTTTAGCCGCCTGAACCGCCCGCTCCATTAATGCTGGCAGGCCATCATCAGCCATCAATACCGCAAGCGCGGCGGCGGTCGTGCCGCCTTTGCTGGTCACATTTTCACGCAAAATCGCTGGCGCGTCATCCGCCGCTTCAATCAACGCACCCGCGCCTGTAATGGTGGCCTCAGCTAATTGCTTGGCAAGCGTCTCTGGTAGCCCCGCAGATACGCCAGCGGCCGTCATCGCTTCAGCCATTAAAAACACATAAGCCGGCCCCGACCCGGACACCGCGGTAACAGCATCCATCAGCGTTTCATCCTCTATCGCCACAACAGTGCCGATGGTGCGCAATAATTGCGTTGCCAACGCCGCCAGTTCGGCCGCGGCAGAGTCGCAATAAAGCGCGGTAACCCCCCGGCCAATAGCGGCTGGCGTATTCGGCATTGCCCGCAACACTGGGGCATCTGCGCCAAGCCGTGCTTTTAACCATGCAGTCGAAATACCAGCGGCAATTGTTAAAAAAGCTGTCTTGTCATCACGAAGTGGTCCAAATGCGGCAATGGCCTCGTCCATCATCTGCGGCTTAACGGCCAATACAATCACACTATTCACCGGTGCCCCGGCGCTAATGGCCGCTTCGCAATCGTGATAGACTGCCACCTGTTGATGCGCCCGCACCCAATCAAGGTGGTCAGCAAAGGGCTCAATGATTGTGAATTGGGCATCGAGGCTGGTATCGGCCAACCAGCCCTTGAGCATGGCACTGCCCATTTTGCCACATCCCAAAAGCATGATTTGCAATTTTGCCATCGCCGGTTCAGGCCTCACCTTCGGTGGTAAACATCGCTATGTCTGCGGCATCGGTTGCCAAGACACCATGATTGGCAACCTGATAAATCGCCGGATAACAATGCTCACATTCGCCAAGCAGAATATCCACAACATCTTCGATCTGTTCAGGCGTTGCCCCGCCAGCACCGCGCAAGGCCAGTGTGTACCGCATTTCAAGCTCACCCGTAGTGACATCAAGCCCCAAATGACCAATGAAAATCTGCTTATTTAGCAGGGTCGCCAACAAGGCCATTTCACCATAGCGCATCGGGTCTGTCTGCACGTCAATGCGACAACTCACCTGCATGGCCGCTTCATCATGCCGCCAGACAACGGCCAATTGATAGTCGCACCACTTGCCCGGCACCTCAACCAGCACCGCGTTTTCGCCGCGGCTTTGCAACAACCAGTCATGCGTGACCACAAATCTGGTGACCAACTCAATCGGATCATCAAGGATAATATCTGTGCGTTGTTGGCTGGGTGCCATCAGAAAATGCCCCTTATGGACGGCCACGCCCCGGTGCGCGGCAACTTCCATAAAATGGCAAAACCGGTCTGTCTATTCAACCAAATTCAACACAATATTTTGTGGCTTGGACGGGTAAACACACATGAATTTGTGGTTTTTGGCTGATTCCTGCTGATTCGCAACGACCCGAAAAAACTTTATTTTGCGGCTTTTTTGGCACGCGATGTTGTGGCCTTTGCCGCCTTGCGCCGCACTGGTGCGGCGGCGGCCGAATCGACCTTGGCCGGCATGTTTGCTTCAAGTGCGGCCAACCGCGCGGCAACAGCCTCATGACGCGTGCGCAACGCATCAAATTCTTCACGTGTCACCAGTCCGCGTGCATTCAAGCTACGTTCCATCCGCTGGCGGATCAGATTGTCAATTTCTTCACGCACCCCACCAAAGGCCGAGGCCGCACCATTTGCCACCTGTGCCAGATCAGCCATAAAATTTGAACGCCTTGCCATGTGAAACACCTCTTGATCGCGCCAGTTGTGGCTGGCCATCGCAAAAACTCTGTTAATCGCCTAGTTACTTAACATACATAATAAGGCTAGAGTATGGTGGCAAGGTTCACGCATCGCCACTGGTGAATAAACCTGCGCTATGTGAAAACAATCGCAAACATACAACTGGGCAAGAAATAGCGGTCAAACATGCTCACCATCAGCACCATCATTGGCACCAGCAGTGCCATTATCTTACCTGAATTCAATAAATTTGCCGTGCAGTTTGGTGGGTTTGGAATCCGTTGGTACGCAATTGCCTATCTGGTAGGGTTGCTGGCTGGCTGGTATTTGCTACGGCGTGAAGCCGACAAAATAGACTCGCCGCTTAGTCATGAAACCGTTGATATTTTGCTCAATTACGTGTTGTTCGGCATCATTATCGGTGGCCGGCTTGGCTATATTCTGTTTTACAACAGCGCGTATTATCTGGCGCACCCGCAGGCGATTTTACGGATATGGGAAGGCGGCATGGCGTTTCATGGCGCGCTGATTGGCATTGCTGTTGCCGTTCTGCTCATGGCTAGACGCCATCATCTGCCATTTTTCGCTTTGACCGACAGGATTGCGCTGGTGGTGCCGATCGGGCTGTTTTTTGGCCGCTTATCCAATTTCATCAATGGTGAATTATATGGCCGTGTCACAACCCTGCCTTGGGCCATGGTGTTCCCAAACAGCGATGGCCAGCCCCGCCATCCAAGTCAGCTTTATGAAGCTGGTCTCGAAGGACTGCTTCTTGGCACTGTTATGGTTATTCTTTGGCATCGCGGATGGCTAACGCAACATGGCCGCGTGACCGGGGTGCTTCTTGCTGGTTATGGGGTGGCGCGCAGTCTGATTGAATTTGTCAGAGAACCAGACGCGCAGATTGGTTTGCTGTTCGGCAGTGTCAGCATGGGGCAGTTGCTATCCGTCCCAATGATTATAATCGGGGCCTATTTAATCATCAGCAAAGCGGCACCATTTGGCCGCGATCCGGCATCACGGTAGCCGGTCATGTCTGATACACCACATTCCCAGTCAGCCAGTGACGCCATCCAAGCCCTGTTGCATAGGATGATTGCACAAGCTGGCGCCCTGCCCATCAGCCAGTTTATCGCGCTTACCCTTGGCCATCCTGAATATGGGTATTACCGGCGGCAAAACCCTATCGGTGCCGCAGGTGATTTCACCACAGCCGCCGAAATATCCGGCCTGTTTGGTGAAATGTGCGGCGTCTATCTGGCGCATATGTATGAAATTGCCGGGCAACCGGATACCGCGCAGATTGTCGAGCTTGGCCCCGGCCGTGGCAGTCTTATGGCTGATATGCGGCATAGCTGGGCCCACACCACGCCGGCCATGACAGAGTTTCCGATCCATCTTGTTGAAACCAGCCCGCAACTCCGCAAACTACAAAGACAACGTATCAATGCAGCAAAAATGACCTGGCATGATGATGTGCAAACCCTGCCCAACGCCGCATTGTTTGGCGTGGCAAATGAATTTTTTGACGCTTTACCAGTTGATCAGGCCATATGGCGGCAACCGGCATGGCGGCATCGCCTTGTCACTGTTACGCATGGCACGCTCAGCTTTGTTGACGGGCCCGCACTCACCCAAGCAGAACTGGCCGCCTGGCAGATCAGCAATGATCAGACCGATATGACAGACGGCGCCATCGCAGAATATTGTCCGGCAGCTGACCCAATCATTCAGCAGATTGCTGGCCGTATCGCGTGCTATGGCGGCGCCTGTCTGGTCATTGATTATGGAAAAAACGATAATTTCAGTGACAGTCTACAAGCCGTGGCGGCACATAAGCCTGTTGATCTGTTTTATCAGCCGGGCAATGCCGATATTTCCCATTGGGTTGATTTTGCCGCATTACGGCGGGCCGCTGTCTCGGCGGGTGCACGCTTTATCGGCCCGGTGACGCAGGCAGATTTTCTGATGTCAATTGGCCTACGCGAACGCGCCGAAAATGCCGCGCGCTTATGCGATGCTGACGGCAGACGGGCGTTATATGCCGCGGTTGACCGCCTTGTCGGGGCACATCATATGGGCACAGCCTTTAAGGTTGGTTTGATCGTGCCAGCTGGTGATGGCGTGCCTGTTGGCTTTAGCCGAGGAGACATTTCATGACAGTAACCATGCTGACCCCCGACCTGCCATGCCATCACTTTGCTGGCTGGTCTGTCTCATCACCTGCCAAAGCCTCGTTGAAACATGGGTTTTTCACTGCTAAGGGCGGCATCAGCCGCGGCGTTTATGAAAGTTTGAATTGCGGCTACGGCTCAAATGATGACCCCGCCTGTATCGATGAAAACCGCCGGCGGGTAGCGGCGGGGCTTGGGTTTGCCCCGGATAAATTATTTGGGCTGAAACAATATCATTCGGCGACAGCGATTTTGTTATCCGAATCCGCCGGGTCTGCCCGCGACCAGCGCCCTGATGCAGATGCCTATGTCACCACAAGACGTGATGTTGCCGTGGCTATTTTAACGGCAGATTGCGTGCCTGTGTTATTCGCCGATCGGGATAATGGCGTTATTGGCGCGGCGCATGCTGGCTGGCGCGGGGCAAATGGCGGCATTCTAGAATCGACAGTGAATATGATGTGCGCCAATGGCGCCACACTTGCCAGCATTGAAGCTGTGATTGGCCCCGCTATCGCCAAATCCAGCTATCAGGTTGGTGATGATTGCCGCGATGCGGTTGTCACCGCGCATGCAGACGCCGTGCAGTTTTTCACGGTTGATCCGAAGGCGCCGGAAAAATATCTCTTCGACCTCCCCGCTTTTACCGCTTGGCAACTTGGTCGAATCGGGCTGACAGATTATGTTGATTTGGCGATAGACACCTATGACAGCGCCAACAATCTATTTTCGCACCGCCGCGCAACACATGCACAATTGCCTGATACAGGCCGCCAAATCGCGGTCATTGGTCTGACCAGTTAAACCGGTTGAAACATAACAATTACCGGAGTTTTTCGTGCCTCATCTATACATTTTTTTAGCATTGATGATCGTTGCTTTGCTCGGGTCATGCTTTATCACCTGACCAACCACATCATTTTTCTTTTGGTATTTGGGTGTCAACACTTGCCCGGACGGG
>CAJWSS010000089.1:0-6542 GCA_913045915.1 uncultured Alphaproteobacteria bacterium
CAAGTAATGCGCCAAACTGAACATCTAGCCGCGGGTCATGTTGTCGGGCAAACTGGTCCGGCCAGCCCGGTTGACGCGCATTATCAACTGATTACCGAAGCCGTGGATTTGCAGGCCTTTTTGGCCCAAGCCCGCGCCCAAGGCTTTGTCGCGGTTGATACCGAAACCACCAGTTTAAATGCCGCCGCGGCAGATCTTGTTGGCGTGGCTATGGCGCTGGCACCGGGTCAGGCTTGTTATGTGCCATTGCGCCATGGGGCGGCGCAACCGCTTGTCGCTGGGCAGACTGGGCTGGATTTTGATGGGGGACAGGATACCGCACCAATTAAGCAGATCCCGTTTGATGATGCGATGGCGCTGTTGCGTGATGTTTTCGAAGACCCGGCCGTTCTAAAAATTGGCCATAATTTAAAATATGACTCGCATGTGTTGTTGCGGCCGGCCAATGGTGGCATCAGATTGCATCCGGTGGATGACACTATGTGTCTGTCCTATGTGCTGGACACTGGTATTGTGAACCGGCATTCGCTGGATTATCTGGCAGATCATTGGCTGGATTATCAAACCATTAAATATGAGGATGTTTGCGGCAAGGGCGCGAAGCAGGTGTCATTTGCCGCCATTGCCCCGGAAGCCGCGCTCGATTATGCGGCTGAGGATGCCGATATCACATTGCGGCTCTGGCAGATCTTGAAACCGCGACTTGCCGGATCGGGCGTGGCGTCTGTTTATGAACGGTTAGAGCGTCCGCTTATCCCGGTGCTGGCAGATATGGAATCGCGCGGCATCATCGTTGAACAGTCAATTCTAGCCCGCATGTCAAATGATTTTGCCAGCCGCATGGCACATTACCAAAGCGAGATTCATGCCCTTGCTGGCGAGGAATTTAACATCGCCTCACCCAAACAGCTGGGTGAAATTCTATTCGATAAAATGGGTCTTTCCGGCGGCAAGAAAGCCAAGACAGGCGCCTATTCAACATCGGCAGATGTGCTCGAGGATCTGTCTGCCAACGGGGTTGAGATTGCGACAAAAGTTCTTGAATGGCGCCATATTGCAAAATTGAAATCAACCTATGCTGATGCTCTGGTTGAGTCGATTTTGCCGGAGACGGGGCGCGTTCATACTTCATTTTCCATGGTAGGGGCATCGACCGGGCGTTTATCGTCATCTGATCCGAATGTGCAGAATATTCCGATCCGAACCGCTGAGGGGCGGCAGATCCGCACTGCCTTTGTGGCCGCGCCCGGGCATAAATTGATATCGGCTGATTATTCGCAAATTGAATTACGGCTGGTGGCGCATGTTGCTAATGAGTCAAGCATGATTGAGGCGTTTCAGGCCGGTGTCGATATTCATGCCCGCACAGCATCAGAGGTGTTTGCCATTCCGCTGGACAAGTTAGACAGCGAAACAAGGCGCCGCGCCAAGGCAATTAACTTTGGCATTATTTACGGTATTTCGGCGTTTGGACTGGCCCGACAGTTGGGCATTCCGCAAGGTGAGGCGCGGGATTATATTGCCGCTTATTTTGAGAAATTCCCAAATATTAAGGCCTATATGGAACGCACCAAAACCGAAGCCCGTGAAGATGGTTTTGTAAGCACGTTATTCGGGCGGCGCATTCACATATCCGGGTTCACCGCAAGCAACCCAGCGATGCGCGGATTTGCTGAAAGGCAGGCAATCAATGCCCCTATTCAAGGGACCGCGGCGGATATTATCAAACGAGCGATGATCCAGTTACCACCGGTTTTGGCGGCGCAATCAATTCCTGCGGCTATGTTACTGCAAGTGCATGATGAATTGATTTTTGAAGTGCCGACAGACCGCGCCAATGATGCGATGACGGTGATCACTGATGTGATGGAAGGCGCGGCTAATCCGGTTGTATCCCTGGCCGTACCGCTGGTTGCCGAGGCTGGAATGGCCGATAGCTGGGCCGAAGCGCATTAAGGCAGAATTTTGTCTTTTTCGGCTTTTTTCTGCCCTATATTGGCCTTGATTTATGGGCATGAAGAAACTGGTAATATCGCCATTGCGAATAGGGTAACAGCCAGCTGAATTATTGTTGCACTATGCGTTTGGCCGTATTTGTTTTGGCCGTATTTGTTTTGTAAGTGGGAGATCACACATGGCAGATCGCATTGCGCTGGTTGATGATGACCAGAATATTTTGACGTCTGTGGCATTGGCACTGGAATCTGAAGGGTTCGAAGTAGACAGTTACAGTGACAGCGAGGCGGCGCTGGCCGGCATAACCCGGCGAAAGGTAGATCTGGCGGTTTTGGATATTAAGATGCCGCGCATGGATGGTATTGAGCTGTTACAAAAACTGCGTAATCAGTCGCAACTGCCAGTGATATTTTTAACCAGCAAGGATGATGAGCTTGACGAGGCGCTTGGCCTTGGCATGGGCGCGGATGATTATATCACCAAGCCATTTTCACAACGATTATTATTGGCGCGGATCCGCGCTGTATTGCGGCGTGCCAGTGATAATGTCATGACAACAACCGGGCCGAATATCATCAGGCAAGGCCATTTGCTGATGGACCCTGATCGGCATTTATGCAGTTGGAAAGAAACCGAAGTTAAATTGACGGTCACTGAATTCCTGATTCTGCAGGCATTAGCCCAGCGCCCCGGCATGGTGAAAAATCGTGACCAATTAATGGATGCCGCCTATGGCGAGAGCATTTTCCTAGATGACCGGACAATTGACAGCCACATCAAACGTCTGCGGCGCAAAATGCGTGCACATGACGCGGAATTTGACCAAATAGAAACGCTCTATGGCATTGGCTATAAATATAAAGCAAACTGAACAAAGCCATGTTGTGATACGGGGGCAAAGGTCATCGCCAGAGTGTTTGTTCAATCCATCAAAGCGGCGTTGAGCCGGATCGCCCAGAAGCTGTTGGCACCGGTGCGCATGAGCCGCCTGACCGCCCGCATCATGGCGATTATGGTCTTCCCGCTATCGATTTTTTTGGTGGGGCTGTTGTCGATAGATCAATATCGTACAACATTAATCCAGTCAGAATTTATCGCGCTTGAACGGCAGGGATTTACCCTGGCGCGGTCACTGGCGCTGGCCGAGGCGGACCGTGACCAGCAATTTGCCCGGCGCCGATTATCAGCGGAAACCATGACGCATTTATTGCCGCTGGTGGGGTTGGGCAGTTCGTTAAGAGCGCGGGTGTTCCAACCAAATGGGCTATTGCTTGCTGATACCGCGCGGCAAGGCCGATTGCGCATACCGGTTGAGGTGACGCGGCGCGAGGATAGATCATGGGTTGGTCATGCCCGTGATCATCTAAATAACGCTATGAACAAGGCATCGTCATTTTTTAGCGCGGATGATTTGCCACTCTATGTTGAAAGGCGCCGCCAGCGGGCCAATGATTTTGCTGAAGTTTTGTCGGCATTGTCAGGCGAGCCACGCCGGGCGCTTCGTCAAGATGCAGGTGGTGAGCTGGTGTTATCAGTTGCCGTTCCCATTCAGGATTTACGACTTGTTCGCGGGGCGTTGCTGGTGTCCATCAGCGGCGGCAAAATAGAACGCGAATTGGCAAATGTGAACATCGCTTTTTTGCAATTATTTTTGATCGTATTAATCGTGACGATTGGGCTTAGTCTGTATCTGGCGCGGTCGATCACCCGGCCAATTAGCCGCCTTGCCAGTGCCGCAGATCAATTGCGCCGCAGTGGTGACATGTCACGCCGGTTGCAACAATTGCCGCACCGCAATGACGAAATTGGGCATTTGTCGGATGCGTTGCTTGCCATGACAGATGAACTGCAACGCCGGGTGCAGGCCACCGCCGCATTTGCCGCAGATGTGGCGCATGAAATCAAAAATCCGTTATCATCGTTGCGCAGTGCGGCCGAAACCATCAGCTTGATCAAAGATCCGGCACAACAGCAAAAATTGATGAATGTGATATTACAAGATGTGGGCCGCCTTGACCGGCTGATTACCGATATTTCGCAGGCCAGCCGGGTGGATACCGAAATCATCGGCCAAGATGGCGAAACACTCGATTTTGCCGCATTGCTGGAAAATTTCATCCAGTTGCGGCGGCAGAGTTTTGCCGATCACAAGCTTGTTTTGGTCAAGCCTGAACAGCCAATCATGGTGGTTGGACAGGATGGTCGGATTGTGCAGGTGCTTGATAATCTTCTGAGCAATGCCGCATCGTTCAGTCCGAAGGGTGCCGAGATCATATTTGACCTCGCTACCAACACATCGCCATCCGAAGCCATTTTGCATATTCTTGATGAGGGGCCGGGGATCCCTGACAACCGCCTAGAAACGGTGTTTCATCGGTTCTATTCAGAACGGCCCAAGTCGGAATCTTTCGGCAATCATTCTGGTCTTGGGCTGTCAATCGCCAAACAGATTATTGAAGGGCATGGCGGCAGTCTTGTGGCCAGTAACCGTGACACAGGTGGGGCGTGTTTTACCCTAACCCTGCCTCTGGCATAGGTTGTGGCCAGTTTTGCGCCGCGCGGTCATTTGGTCGGAGCTACGTAAAAAAGGGGTCTTTTTTTATCCTGGATTTCGGATAGACTGGCGGCATGCAAACTGACGATGCGCCGATAAGATTGGTTCTGGTCACCGGAGTGTCGGGCGCCGGTCATTCAACTGCCTTGAAAATTTTGGAAGATCACGGCTTTGCCGCGATTGACAATCTGCCAATAGCATTGGTTGACCCGTTAATCGCGCTCGAGGTTGAAACCGGTGGGCGTCAAATTGCAATCGGGCTTGATGCCCGCACCAGTGGGTTTTCCAAAACAGCTTTAGATACATTAGCGCGCAATCTGCGCAAGCGTCTTGGCAGTCAGTTTCGGATGGTATTTGTAACCGCCGCGCATGGTGATTTGATGCGGCGGTATAACGCCACAAGGCGCCAGCATCCGCTAGGCGCTGGCCTGTCGATTGAGGCGGCCATTTCGGCAGATATGGAACGCATGGATGATATTAGCGCGATTGCCGATGTGCCTATTGACACGACCAATATGGCACCGGTGGATATGCGGCGGCTGCTTCTTGAACGGCTGAATCTCGCCACAGATACGGCGATGCCGGTTCATATCATATCTTTTTCCTATCGCTATGGATTGCCGGACACAGCCGACCAGATATTTGATATGCGCTTTGCCAAAAACCCGCATTGGGATGATGCGTTGCGCGCCCAGACGGGTCTTGATTCGGATGTTGCCGCCTATATCGCCGCTGACCCTGTTGCCCGTGACGTATTGACTTATATCAAGCATATTTTGTCTGAAACATTGGTGCGTATGCGGCATGAGGGGCGGCCGCATATCACCATTGGGTTTGGCTGTACCGGCGGGCGGCATCGGTCAGTTTGGGGGGCACGGCACATAGCTGACTGGATCGCCGATCAGGGCCATCCGGTAGAGATTACGCACCGCGAACTGAACGCAAAACAACGCAATGACTAGCATTCGGCACTGATTGGCATAGGCGCGGTAGTGCTTTTCATCACGCGTCTAATTTGCTATCAGTGCCCGAGCAAATAATTTGTCATGCAAAAGAATGGAAAAATTCATGTCACAGGATTATGTCATCACTGATATTTCTCTGGCCGATTGGGGCCGCAAAGAATTGTCTATTGCCGAAACCGAAATGCCCGGTTTGATGGCGTTGCGTGATGAATTTGGTGCGGCAAAACCGCTACAGGGCGCGCGTGTCGCTGGCTGTCTGCATATGACCGTGCAAACCGCGGTGTTGATTGAAACGCTTGTAGCGCTTGGCGCTGATGTGCGCTGGTCATCTTGTAATATTTTTTCAACGCAAGATCATGCGGCTGCCGCCATTGCGGCATCGGGCGTGCCGGTGTTTGCGAAAAAAGGCGAAACACTTGGCGAATATTGGGAATATGTTGACCGTATTTTTGATTGGCCAAATGACACCGCGGCCAATCTGATTCTTGATGATGGTGGTGATGCGACAATGTATATTCTGCTTGGTGCGCGCGCCGAAGCCGGCGAGGCGGTGTTGACATCACCAAGTTCGGAAGAAGAAGAATTTCTAAAGGCGCAAATTGATAAACGCATGGCAAGTAGCCCGGGCTGGTTCACCAAACAGCGCGATGCGCTCAAGGGCGTGTCTGAAGAAACCACCACAGGTGTGTTGCGCCTGTATCAGCTTGCCGAGGCTGGCGGCCTGCCATTCCCGGCAATTAATGTGAATGATTCTGTGACCAAGTCGAAATTCGATAATTTATACGGATGCCGCGAGTCACTGGTTGATGGTATTCGCCGCGCCACCGATGTGATGCTGGCTGGCAAGGTAGCTGTTGTGGCTGGTTATGGTGATGTTGGCAAAGGCTCTGCAGCGTCACTTCGTCAAGGCGGGGCCCGTGTTATGGTGACTGAAGTCGACCCGATTTGTGCCTTGCAGGCGGCGATGGAAGGCTATGAGGTTGTGACGATGGAACAGGCCGCACCAAAGGCCGATATTTTTGTCACCGCCACTGGCAACCGCGATGTGATTACCATTGACCATATGC
>CAJWSS010000090.1:0-6356 GCA_913045915.1 uncultured Alphaproteobacteria bacterium
ATCCGGCCCGATGAAAGGCTGTTGCTGATCAGCGCCTCAATGTTGGTGGACGCACGCGCCAAACCATCAGCGTCATTCTCCAAAACCACAACTTCTGTACCAGTATTTAAAAAAGCATAAGCAATAGCCGCGCCCATTGTGCCACCACCCACAACGGCCACGTGATCCGGCATCTTCATCTCTGGCTTTAAATCAGAAGGGATTTTAGCGCCACGTTCTGCGAAAAAAATATGGCGAAGCGCTCGGGCTTGATCAGACTGCCGCAAATCCATAAAAACTTCACGCTCGCGCTTCATGCCTGCTTCTAGCGTCTCGGTGCCTGCAACACGCAACAGATCAATTGCTTTGAGAGGCGCAACTTGTCCACGCATCCGCTTTTTAGCACGCGCTCTTGCAGACTGATAATGTGTTTCATCAACCTTACCAGCGTTTAACTCACCAACCGGAACCACCATTCCTAGCCGCGCGCTATCGATAATTGCCGCAAGGCTCAGCGGGTCATCATCAACTTCATTTACAAGGCCAATGTCCCTGGCCTGCCTGCCATTAATAACTTTACCTGTTGGCACAAGCTTCAGCGCTTCACCAAGACCAACAAGTCGCGGCAGCCGTTGCGTGCCACCAGCCCCCGGCACAAGGCCCAAAATAACCTCTGGAAAGCCAATACGAGCATCACTGCGGGCCACGCGATAACAGCATGCCAACGCCAATTCCGCACCACCACCAAGAACTGCGCCATGCAATGCGGCAATCCATGGTACCGTGCTTGACTCAATACGTTTTAAAACATCAGGAAGATGCGGCGCCTCTGGTGTGCGATCAAATTCCTTGGCATCAGCACCAGCCGCAAAGGCAGGCCCGGCACCTGATAAAATGACCCGTTCAAGCCCTTCTCTTTCGGCCCAATCAACAGCTTCTAACAAGCCCTGCCGAATTTCGCGGTTAATGGCATTCACTGGCGGGTTCTTAAGCACGACAAACCCAAAATTTTTTTCGCGGTGCCAAGACACTGTCATGTCACATTCTCACCATCACCATTGGCATCACCAGCTATGTACGGGGTTTGTTCAACCGATCAAGAAAGGCCTGTGCGGCCGGGCTGAAACGCTCTAGGCCTTCAGCTGATTGAATTTGATGTGCCATGCGTTTGCCAAGTTCAACACCCCATTGATCAAAGCTGTTCACATCCCAAATAAAGCCAGAAATCACCGTAATATGCTCATAGAGCGCCAGCAAACGGCCAAGCGCATACGGCGTGGTTTGGTCCCAACTGATCAACACCGATGGCCGATTGCCAGAAAAATGACGATGCGGTTCGGCCAGATTGGGCGCGCCTAACGCCAACGCCTCGGCCTGTGCAACGGCATTGATGGCAAGTGATTTATGATGGTCGTGCCAAATTTGGTTATCCAGCCCGGCGGCTGGCTGCATAGCCACCAAAATATCGATTGGCGCAATATCAACCGACTGATGTAGCCATTGAAAAAAACTATGCTGGGCACTGGTTCCCGTCGCCCCCCATATCAACGGGCCAGCTGGGTGCATCAAAGGGTCGCCATACCGGTCAACAGATTTGCCATTGCTCTCCATATCCAACTGTTGGGCCCATGCTGGCATGGACGCCAGACGCTGGTCATAGGGAATCAACCCATAGGTTGGCAGGTGCAGATAATGGCGGCACCAGACCCGTAGCAACCCCATGATCACGCCAATATTTTGCTGTAGTGCTGTATGTTGAACATGGCAATCCATCGCATAGGCACCAGCCAGCATGCGTGAAAAATCATCACTGCCAATAGCGATCATGATCGGCAGGCCAACAGATGACCATAATGAATAACGCCCACCAATACCGTCGGCAAAAGCAAAAATATGATCTGGGTTAATGCCCCATTCTTGTGCCCGTGCACCAGCGGCAGTGACCGCCACCATGGCAGAACCCACATCGGCCCCATGCTGGACAAGCCATTGTCTGGCCACCATCGCATTGGCAAGTGTCTCTGCCGTGGTAAAGCTCTTGGATGTGATGATAAATAATGTGGTGTGGGGGTCGCATTGGACCAGCACATCATGCAAATCTGTTGGACAGATATTACCGACAAAATGACAGGCCGGCCCATCATGATAACCAGCTAGCGCCTGTGTGACCATTTTCGGGCCTAGATCTGAGCCGCCAATCCCCAGATTTACCACCGCTGTAATAGCCGAGTTGCGCCGCACTGACTCGGCAAAGGCAGACAATTTTTGATAAGCTTCAGATGCTTGGTGATCTGGCCTGCGCACGGCCACATGCTGTGCCGGCCGATCTTCAGTAATATTGATTGGCACCCCAGAAAACATGTCATGAATACGGTCTGGTAAATGACATGCGTCAGCCAATTGAAACAACGCCGTCAAACCATCATCATCAAGCAACTGCCGGCTACAATCGACCGTTAAATCTTCAAAATGATAAATCAAACGGTCCCGGTTTGGCATCTGCATCAGACTGGACAAGCTGGTGGCCAAGACGCGTGACGCCGCCAGTTTCAGCGCGTCATCAATGTGATTGACTTGTTTATTTTGCATCTGCTTTATCTCGTCCTTGGCCACACGCCACGCAAGCTTTTTTAAAAGAAAACATGCGCGCGGGTTCACAACCGCGGGTAAGCGTAACATTTTGCGTGAACGTTCAGCATCAAGAAAATAACGTCTCCACTCAATAAAAATTTTATGTCGTACCAAATGTTTAAAAAGGCCGGTGACAGCCGCAAAAATTCAGTGTGTTTGATGGGCAGGTCACTATTCGGCCAAAAATTCACCAGCAAACCATCTTGGCGTAGATCATGGCTGGAGTTAACCTGATAGGGTGCCATTTTAAGGAGGGTTTTTTAAATGACGCATCACCGTATCCGTAAATTCAACACCAAAGACACCTATCCCGAACAAAATCTCGATAATGATCTGTGTCAGGCTGTTGTGACACGCGGCGGGCGCACTGTCTGGATGCGTGGCCAATGCCCACAAAACCTTGATGACGCCAAAAATATCGATAGCCACGACGCCGCAGAACAAACCCATAAGGTGATGCAGAATATCCGCCAATTGATTGAAGAGGCTGGCGGGAATATGACCCATCTTGTCAAAGTGGTGGTCTATATCACTGACGTCCGACACCGCGAAGCTGTCTATCGTACCATGGGCGAATATATTAGAGGCGTTCACCCAGTGTCGACCGGTTTGGTTGTACAGGCACTGGCCCGTCCTGACTGGCTTGTGGAAATTGACGCCACCGCCGTCATACCTGACGAGGCGTAATCATGACATTTTCAATCGTTGGCAGATGCGATGCTACTGGTCAGTTCGGGATAGCTGTTTCATCATCCTCACCGGCCGTTGCCGCGCGTTGTGCACATGCCCGGGCTGGTGTTGGTGCTGTTGCCAGTCAAAATGTGACTGACCCGCGGCTTGGCCCCCATACCCTTGATGCTATGGCAAATGGCTTGACCGCTGATGCCGCTATTAACAGCGTCATTGCCGCCGCCAGCCACACAGCCTATCGTCAATTACTAGCGGTTGATAATACCGGTCAGACAGCGATTTTTTCTGGCTCAAACACACTTGGTATCAATGCAGAATGTCAAAGCCAGAATGCCGCGGCGGCCGGCAATCTGTTGGCAAACACAACCATTCCTGCCTCAATGGTGGCAGCGTTTCACCAGACCAGCGGTCATCTTGGTGACAGATTGATTGCCGCCATGTTTGCCGGGCTTGATGCTGGCGGCGAAGCCGGCAAGGTGCATTCAGCCGGATTATTGATTGTTGACCGTCAAGATTGGCCATTGGCCGAATTACGTTGTGACTGGACTGAAGACTGCCCCATCGCCGCTATATCAGCCGCGTGGAATGTATATAGGCCGCAGATGGATGATTATGTGACGCGCGCGCTCAACCCAGACACGGCACCAAGCTATGGTGTGCCCGGGGATTTGTAAATCTGATCACCCAACGCCTTTTTCCAGCCGTTCAATCAGCGCCGCAAGCATCGCATCACAAGCGGCTAGCTGTTCCAAGGTCACAAATTCATCAGCTTTATGTCCTTGTGCCATTGACCCCGGCCCGCAGACAACGGCTGGAATGCCAAGTTTCTGTGAAAACAGTCCGCCCTCGGTGCCAAAGGCTACCTTAATGCGCTGGTCACTGCCGGTCAGCCCAGCCAGCATCTCTACCACTTTATCATCAAGCGGCGTGTCCAACCCCGGATAGGTATTGACCACCTTAAAGGCAATATCTGCATGCGGCGCGCGTTGGCGGGCCACAGCAATCACCGGCGCCATTGCAGCTTGTAGCCTGGCTAGTATTTTTTCCGGGTCATCACTCATCAAATTGCGTATTTCGAATGTCACAAACGCTTGATGGGGCACAATATTCAGCGCGACGCCGGCCATGATCAGCCCAGCATGTAAGGTGGTGTAGGGAATATCATAGGCCAGGTCCTTGGTGCCATTGGCGGCAAGATCATCTTGCAGATGTCTGATTTGTGAAATGAGGTCGCAGGCCAGATGGATTGCATTGACCGCTTGTGGCGCAAGCGCTGAATGGGCGGCACTGCCAATGCAAGTCGCTTCAATCGCGGTTTTGCCTTTATGCCCAGTTGCAATGGCCATTGATGTTGGTTCACCAACAATACACATGGCCGGCTTTACTGGCGCGTCTGCCAACATATCAATCAATGAATGCACACCAACACAGCCAATTTCTTCATCATGCGACAAGGCAAGATGCAAGGGTGTTTTGAGCTGTCGGCCTGCCGCTTGCGTGGCACACCATAAAGCCGATGCGACAAACCCTTTCATATCGGCCGTTCCCCGCCCATAGACCCGTCCGTCTTCAACCACCGCTTCAAATGGTGGTTTTGACCAGACCTGACCATCAACCGGCACAACATCTGTATGGCCGGACAGCATAACGCCCGGCGAATCCTGTGGACCAATCGTTGCATACAGATTGGCTTTGCGCCCTTCTTCTGCCGTTATGATATCAACTGAGGCACCGATTGATCGTAGATAGCCGGCGCAATAATCAATCAGGTCGCGGTTGGGATCACGGCTCACCGTCGGGAAAGCGACGAGGTCACGCAGAAAAGACAAGGTTGTGGGATGGTCTGTCATAGGATCAACCGACGATGTGATGCGGCATATCCGCCTGACCAATATCGCGAATGAAAACCGTCAGGACATCCATCATTTGTTGCATGACGCCCCCCTTTTTAAGCTGTTTTCTGTTGATCAAAAAATGAGGCCCCTTTGGGCAGTTCTGGCATGGGGATATCATAATTAACGGCCCGAATGCGCCCATGGTCCTGCCCACGCACGACCAGCCCCTGATCATTTGTTGGCACAGGTGACGGTGTAAAAGCAACCGCATCAGCCGCCGCATATACACATATATATAGGGTGCGGGGCGCGGCAGATCTGTTTGGTGCTGACCCATGCAAAAGCCGTGTGTGCATCAAACAGACACTTCCCGCCTTGCCGGTGCATATTTGCCGGTTGGCCAACGCTTGTTCGGTAATTTCGTCACTCACCGCACCGGTAAATCTGCCTTCATGCCATAACGAGTGGATCTCGCCCTTATGGGTGGCTGGCCACACTTCAAGCGGACCATTTTTAGTCGTCACCTCATCAACCATCAGTAAGGCCGTGATAAGACTGTCGTTGCTGTGCGGGGTAAAAGGAAAATCCTGATGCCATTTGACTGCTGTTGCCGATCCGGGCAATTTTGAGTTGATTTTTGTGTGATGCAATTTCACATCAGGGCCGATCAAATCGGCAACCATATCGGTCATCTTGCTATCCGCCATGACGTTAAAATAAGCATCTGAAACCTCATGCGGCGCATTGACCCGGCGCAACGCCGGTGTGGCGGCGGAATGTTCCTGTTCCACATCAAATCTAGGCTTGCCATTGATAATCTCACCCCATGCCTCATCATGGCTCCGGCTGTCTTCCACCCAATTGGCAAAATCATCACGCAAGCGCTGTAATTGGTCTGCTGAAACAGCGTCTTCAACAACAAGAAACCCATTGGTGTTGAAAAACTCAATCTGTTCTGTTGAAAGCATGGTGGCACCTCCAAGAGGATACATTGAACATGTCTCTGTTTAGCCTATGCCGATCAGATGACGCTGCAATATATTTTTGCAAATTTATGTTTTGATGTAACAATGAAACAACGTTTTTGAATGGTGTTTGAAACTATGGCTGGTAAAAAAGCGCGCATAAAAGGTGACATGCCGTTTGCACAAAAATGCACGCAAGCTGGGATCAGAATGACCAGCCAGCGTCATTTGCTGGCAACTGTGCTTGAAGAAGCGG
>CAJWSS010000091.1:0-6335 GCA_913045915.1 uncultured Alphaproteobacteria bacterium
TCAATATCCAACTGCCAGTGCACCGGGCTATCAAATGTACCTTGATGTGGTGCTGTATCCAGCGGTTTTAACGTGCCATAGCCAGCCGCCATTAAATCGCGCGCCACGCCACGTACCCCAAGACAATCAGCTCGGTTTGGTGTGATTGCAATTTCAATGATTGGATCATCTAGTCCGGCATAGGGCGCAAATGGCTGACCAACCGGTGCGTCATCTGGCAATTCAATAATACCATCATGCTCATCAGACAATTGCATTTCACGTTCAGAACACAGCATCCCATTTGACGCTTCACCGCGAATTTCTCCAGCTTTTAACGTCAGTTCAATGCCCGGTACAAAGGCCCCAACCGGTGCGAACACGCCTTTCATACCCGCCCGTGCGTTTGGCGCCCCGCATACCACTTGCACCGGTTCACCTGTACCTGTCGATACCATGCACACACGTAGCTTATCCGCATTTGGATGTTGCGTAGCAGACAGCACCTCGGCAATGGTGAAGGGGGCAAGCGCCTCAGCGCGGTCAACGACCGATTCGACTTCTAGGCCCAGCATCGGGAGCGCCTCGAGAATTTCGTCTAATGAACGGTCTGTTTGTAAATGATCAAACAGCCAGTCGCGGGTAAATTTCATCAGCCTGCCCCCCCAACCAAACCGGCATGTATCGACGGCGCATCAAAGGGAAGAAACCCGTAATGCCGCATCCAGCGCAGATCACTGTCATAAAATGTACGTAAATCTGGGATGCCATATTTCAGCATCGCAATGCGTTCAATACCCATACCAAAGGCAAAGCCCTGATATTTTTCCGGGTCATAGCCACAATTGGCCAGCACCCGCGGATTGACCATGCCGGACCCTAAAATTTCTAGCCAGTCATCGCCAGCACCAATTTTCAACCCGCCACCATCACGTGTACAGCCGATATCGACTTCGGCAGATGGCTCGGTAAAGGGAAAATAGCTAGGACGGAACCGCACCGGCAAGTCATCAACGCCGAAAAAGGCCCGGCAAAAATCAATAAGACAACCCTTTAAATGCCCCATGTGAATGCCATCACCAATCACCAGCCCTTCGCATTGATGAAACATGGGGGAATGGGTTGCGTCATGATCAGACCGATAGGTACGCCCCGGCACAATAATGCGGATTGGCGGCTCATTTCCCTCCATTGTACGGATCTGGACTGGCGAAGTATGGGTACGCAACACTTTGCGCTGTCCATTCGCATTCGCCGGCAGATAAAATGTATCATGTTCTTGGCGTGCCGGATGTTCTGGCGGAATATTCAATGCGGTAAAATTATAATAATCAGACTCAATATCCGGCCCCTCGGCCACCTGAAACCCCATCTCGGCAAAAATTGCCAAGACCTCTTCAATGGTGCGCGACAGCGGGTGCAACCGGGCCTCACGGCTTGGGCGTGAGGGCAAGCTGACATCAATGGCTTCGGTGGCCAGCTTTTCATTCAAAGCAGCTTGTGCAAGCACCAAATGTTTCGCTTCAAGGGCGTCAGCCACCTGATCTTTGACGATATTTAGTGCCTGTCCGGCCGCTTTGCGGGCATCCGCATCCATGCCCCCCAATTCCCGCATGAGCAGAGAAATCCGCCCCTTTTTGCCAAGTACATTGACCCTGATAGCGTCTAAAGCTTCAAGATTTTCAGCCGCGTCAACAGCCTGCATAATTTCATCAGATACAGATTTCAGACTCTGGGCATCAAGGCCTTGCATAATGTCTCACCCTTAACCGTCTCAAGCGTCGGCAAAAAAGCCGATCAAATAAAACAAGCCGCTGCGGGCATGTCCCTGCCCATTATCGAGCAGCTACAGGTCAAAACAACGGCTTGGCGTTTGATACTATCGCGGAAATACCCCTAGCTTGCCGCTCTTGACCGTTCGACCAAGGCCGCAAAAGCCTGCGGTTCATGCACCGCCAGATCAGCAAGCATTTTCCGGTCAATCTCAATACCGGCTTTGATCAAGCCACCCATCATTTGCGAATAGGTCAGGCCATGCAAACGCGCTGCTGCATTGATCCGCTGGATCCACAATGCGCGAAATTCCCGCTTGCGGACACGGCGGTCACGATAGGCATATTGCCGCGCTTTATCGACCGCTTGGGTTGCTGTTCTGAATGTGTTTTTACGACGTCCGTAATAGCCCTTTGCCGCCTTAATCACTTTGGCGTGACGAGCATGTGTCGTGGTACCTCTTTTAACGCGTGCCATGTTCCAGCCTCCGTTAAGCGTAGGGAAGGAAACGTTTTACAATCCGCGCATCAGCATCATTCAAAATCATGGTGCCACGGGCTTGACGTTTCATTTTCTGGGAACGGCGTCTTAGATTGTGGCTGAGGAAGGCGGCAGAGCCACGAACCTTGCCACTGGCGGTGAGGCGAAAGCGTTTTTTCGCACCGCTCTTGGTCTTCATCTTGGGCATTTTAACCTCTTTCTTTTGTAAAGGGGGCCAATTAATTATTGGCGTTTACCGGCCGGGCATGCCCTGTTTTTTCAGGCCCGGTCGCGGCAATCTTCAAAACGTAGAGGTTATAAGGTGATATGGCCGCGGAATCAAGCCCTGAAAACCGCTTGGTCTGATCGGCCAGCCGACACAGATATCACCTGTCAATATGGTGCCTATTTTGGTGCCAATACCATGATCATTTGCCGGCCTTCCATTTTTGGCATGGCCTCGACTTTGGCAAATTCATCTGTTTCTTCACGCACCCGCGTCAATACATTCGCGCCCAGCTCTTGGTGCGCCATTTCACGGCCACGAAAGCGCAGTGTCACCTTGACCTTATCGCCAGCATTCAAGAATTTCTGCACATTGCGCATCTTCACCTGATAATCATGCTCATCAATGTTAGGACGAAGCTTGATCTCTTTGACTTCGATGATTTTTTGCTTTTTGCGGGCTTCATTCGCGCGTTTCTGCGCTTCATATTTGAATTTGCCATAATCCAGTATTTTGCATACCGGTGGATCTGCATTGGGCTGGACTTCAACCAGATCTAGGCCAAAATCCTCGGCTTTGCGAATGGCGTCAAACGTATCAAGAACCCCAAGCTGTTCGCCGTCAGGGTCAATACAACGCACCTTTGGCGCACGAATGGCCCCATTGATGCGCGGGCCGTCAATTGTTGGCGGCGTATTACTATGTGGACGTGCTATGTAACTCTCCTATAGCTGTCAAACTGCACCTGCCTGTTGACCGGATCCCGGACAACATTCAGGCTAGAATAACTAACAAAACCAGCACAACATTGCCAGTTTTTTAGTATTTCACGGTTATTTAGCGGCTTTGCATGTCAGGTGCAAGACTTTCGTCTCTTAGCATCAAAATGGTTTCATTCGCATCCAGCACCTGTTGGTCATTTGACCCAAGGCGCCGCAGTGCCACCGTACCAGCTTCGGCTTCACGTCCGCCAACCGCCAGAATAAACGGCACTTTCATGACGCTGTGCTCCCGCACCTTATAGCTGATTTTCTCATTGCGAAGGTCGGTTTCAACACGAAGGCCAGCCGCGGCGGCGCGGGCGGCAACCTCGCGCGCATAGTCGTTCGCACTATCAGTGATTGACGCCACCACAATTTGTACCGGCGCCAGCCATGCCGGCATACGGCCAGAATATTGCTCTATCAAGATGCCAATCCAGCGTTCCATAGACCCCAAAATGGCCCGGTGCAACATAACCGGGCGATGCCGGTTGCCATCTTCACCAACATATTCAGCATCAAGACGATCCGGCAGGACAAAATCAACCTGCAACGTACCACATTGCCAATCACGGCCAATCGCATCACGTAAAACAAATTCCAGCTTCGGCCCATAAAAAGCGCCCTCACCCGGATTTAAAACCGTATCAAGGCCAGCCGCATGGGTGGCATCGGTCAGGGCCGCCTCGGCGCGGTCCCATGTGGCATCATCACCCGCCCTTACATCGGGGCGGTCGGAAAATTTAACCCGCACATCATCAAACCCAAAATCAGCATAAATGGATTGTAACAATGCGCAGAATTTAACTGACTCTTCAGTAATTTGATCTTCGGTACAAAAAATATGCGCATCATCTTGGGTAAAGGCACGCACCCGCATAATGCCATGCAATGCACCTGATGGCTCGTTCCGGTGACACGATCCAAACTCAGCCATGCGCAGGGGCAAATCGCGATAAGACTTGATGCCTTGCCGGAAGATCTGCACATGGCACGGGCAATTCATCGGTTTCAGCGCCAAGGTGCGCTCATCTTCAGACTGCGCGGTGAACATATTTTCACCGAATTTTTCCCAATGGCCTGACGCCTCCCACAGCGATCTGTCAACCAATTGTGGTGTTTTCACTTCGCTGTAACCCGCCGCGTCAAGCCGGCGCCGAACATAGGCTTCGATTTCGCGATAGAGCACCCAGCCTTTTGCATGCCAGAAAACCGACCCCGCCGCCTCTTCTTGCAGATGAAACAGCCCCAACTGTTTGCCAAGTTTCCGGTGATCCCGCTTTTCCGCCTCTTCCAGCATCGTCAAATAGGCAGTGAGGTCCTTTTCGCTGGTCCAGGCTGTGCCATAAATACGTTGTAGCATTGGCCGGTTTGAATCGCCGCGCCAATAGGCGCCAGCCACCTTCATCAATTTGAACGCATGTCCGATCTTGCCAGTCGACGGTGCATGCGGCCCCCGGCATAAATCAATAAAATTGCCCTGTTGATAGAATGTTACCGTTTCGTCAGCTGGAATGGCCTCGACAAGTTCGACTTTGAAAGGCTCGTTATTTTTTTGATAAAAAGCAACAGCATCATCCCGCGACCAGACGCTACGCACAATGGCTTCATCGCGATCAACAATCTCATGCATGCGTTTTTCAATAGCGGCAAGATCATCCTCGGAAAAAGCTGTGTCGCGGTGGAAATCATAATAAAACCCGTTTTCAATGGCCGGGCCAATGGTCACTTGCGTTTCCGGGAAAAGCTCTAATACCGCTTCGGCCATCACATGCGCACAATCATGGCGTAGCAATGCCAATGCCGCGTCATCTTTAGCCGTGACCAGCGCCACCGCGGCATCTGTCTCGATTGGGCGCGACAGATCCCATTCATCACCATCAACAACCGCGATCAATGCCGCCTTTGCCAATCCGGGGCCAATATCGCTTGCAATCGTCGCGGCGGTTACCGGCCCGTCATATGATCGAACCGACCCATCTGGAAGCGTGATATTTGGCATTGTATCGATTTACCTTTGTTTTAACTCGTATGCGAACGGACATCTCATCAGGCACGGCAACATCGACACCGCCTCATAAAACGCACCGAAAATAGTCGTTCACTGCTGAAAACTCAAGCCAAAGCGCATTCGGCCGTCAGCGCCACCATGCCGGCTTACCCAGCGGCTCTGTTCTTCTGGTTTTTTGCCAGCATACGGCGATATATTTTCAGCGTCTCCTGACACATCTTATCCGTTGAAAAATGCGCGTTGATATGCGCGCGTGCATGCGTTGCAAAGGCGTTTCTGGCGCGCGGCTTTAATGTTAAGGCGGCGCGCATATTTTCTGCCAAACTGTCAACATCGCCGGGCGTTGCCAGCCACCCGGTTTTTCCATGTTCAATTGATTCAACCGCACCGCCATGTGCAAATGCCACGATCGGCCGCCCCATGGCTTGGGCTTCAAGCGCAACCCGGCCAAATGGTTCCGGCGTGATTGATGGCATTACCACAACATCGGCCACCATCAGCGCGGCTGGCATATCATCAACAACCGGGGTCAACCGAAACCGGCCTTCCAGACCATGGGCATGGGCATAATCTGTTATGTCTTTCACAAACCCAGCCTTGCCATCACTGGCACCAACAAAAAGACAGACAAAATTCAGATCTTTCAGCTTTGCCAGCGCATCAAGCAAAATATGATGGCCTTTCCATGATGAAGACCGCGCCGGCATCATAATCACCGGAACATCTTCAGGCAGTGCCACCGTATCAGCAAAATTGATGATCCGCGCTTGACTGACAGCCGCCGGGTCAAATGTGTCGGTATCAACACCGCGATGCACAACCGTCAAGCGGTCCTCAACACCAATATATTGGCTGGTAATCAGACCATGCACATAGTCAGAAATGGCAATCACCTGTCCGGCATCGAGAAGTTTGGCATTGTAGCGGCGCTTTAAAAATGATCTGGCGGTAAATCGGCTATGCACAGTGCTGATCGTGGCAATGCCCATGGATTTCGCTAGCGTCAGCGCAAGCCATGCTGGCACGCGTGAACGCACATGTACGATATCAGCGTTCTCAGCTTGAAAAATTGTCTTCAACTGGCGGCGCAACCCGGGCCAGCGCA
>CAJWSS010000092.1:0-6174 GCA_913045915.1 uncultured Alphaproteobacteria bacterium
CCAGACTTCAGCACGACATGGCTGGCTTGGATGACCGCTTAGCAGCCGTTGGCCAGCGCCTTCATCAACAGCGCGTTGATGATTTGCTTGGTCAGATCGCCGCGGCACTATCTGCCGATGATGCTGGCACCGCCCGTGCGGTGCTTACCCAGCTGCAGACACTTGCCCCGAACACACTTGAACTTGCAAAATTGCGGGCAGATATAGCCCAGCTTGAAGAACAAATAGCCTTTCAAACGACCATGCGGGCTATCGACCAATTTGCGGCTGATGATAATTGGGCCGCGGCACAAAAATTGGCCAGTGGTCATCGTCAAAAATTTAACACTTATCAGAAATTCCAGCAACGCGCCGATTTTATCGAACGGGTGCATCAACTAATGACCAGCATGAGACAGCTTCTTAACGCGCCTGATGAGTTGATCAAGCACTCAGCCCAAAAACGTGCCACAGGACTGATCGCTGATGCACAATCGGTGCTGGCCTTTAGCCCGACTTTGACCACATTAACCACAGCGCTCAGCACTAGCCTGACTAGCTACACAGCGCCGCTCGACATCATTGTGGTGTCTGACAATGTTACGTTTGTTGAGGTCAAGTCAATCGGTCAGGTTGGTATGGTCGCGCAAAAATCCATTCAATTACCGCCGGGTGATTATCTGTTTGTTGGTAAGCGCAAGGGCTATGTCACCATTCAGGTGCCGGTGGCGCTACGCCCCGGCGATTCAGGTAGACAAATTACGGTGATTGCTGATGAACCGATTTGATGATGATCTGCGCCGCGCCGCCCGCGGCAAACGCACAACGGCCGTTATTGCCAGCCTTGGGATTATGCTATGCGGCCTTGTGCTGGCGGGATATTTTCTGTCATTTCGTAGCCTGTCCGTTACCGTACAACCAGAAACTGCCGAACAAACCGCGTTGATCAAAGTTACTGACGGGTTGGCACTTGCCCTGTCCAATCGCATTTACGCCGTGTCTGACCGGGTGCAACTCAGCGTATCAGCGGCAAAATACCAGACCGCAAATCTCACCATTGATGACACAGATTTTGGCACCGATATGACGGTCATTTTACTGCCAAAACCCGGCCGGTTGCGTGCCGCCGTCACGCCGTCAACATCGGTCAACTGGTATTTGAATGGAAATTTCGTCAGCCAGTCCAACCGCCTTGATACAGATCTTGCCCCCGGCGCCTATCAGCTTGTCGTCACGTCCGACTATCATGAAAGGGTTGAACGCAGTCTGACGATTGCAGCGGATGAGGACACCAACCTTGCGATTGATTTGCCCGGCATTACCGGCACCCTGCGCGCCAGCATGACACCGCCCGGCACCATGCTGGTTGATGGCCAGCCGGTCGATAGCGGCACGCCAATTTCGCTTGGCCCCGGCCCGCATCAAATCGATCTTTCAGCCGCCGGCCACAAATCTGTTAGCGACAGCATTACCATCACCCAGACACAGCGTGATTTCATCAGATCCTATAATTTGCAACCGCTCCCCATCCGCATTCAGCATCAACTCACTCCGCCTGGTGGCCGTTTATTTGTGAATGGCAAGCGGCAAGATATCAGCAAAAAAATAATCGATATCCCCTATCGCAAGCGGCTAGATATTGAATATGCCAAACCCGGCTTTGTCAGCAAAACGCAATCGCAGACCGTCTCGCCCGGCGAGCTGATCGCCCTGTCGCTTGCGCTTGACCCGGAATTTGCTGACATTACCGTCACCGCCAATATTGCCGCTGATGTCTATCTTGACGGCCAGCTGTTAGGCGCCACCCCGGTGCAGATATCAGTGCCAACAGTGCCAGCAACGCTAGAGTTGCGCGCTGATGGCTATCAGACCGAAACCAAATCGATCACCCCAAAGCCGAAGCAACCGCAAATCCATGATTTTACCCTGATCACCACGGCCGCGGCAAAATTACAAAATGCCCCGCAACTCTACACTAATGCCAATGGCATTGATTTGCGCCTGATTAAACCAAGACAGGCACGGTTTCAGATGGGCGGCAAACGGTCAGAAAAAGGCCAACGGGCAAATGAATTTTTGCGGCAGATTGAATTGCAACGCCCCTTTTATGTCGCCACACATGAACTGACCGAGGTGCAATTTTATGGCAAAGGCGGCCACCTGCCAGTGGTCAATCTCACTTGGGAACAGGTGGCCATCTATTGTAATGAGCTCAGCCTAAATGAAGGCCTGACACCTTTTTATCTCACAAAAAATGGCCGCGTCAGTGGCTTTGATTCACAGGCTGATGGCTACCGATTGATCACGGAAGCCGAATGGGAATTTCTTGCCCGTGCCCATCGCCGGCCCCAGCAAACCATATTCCCATGGGGGGATGACGCGGTGGTGCCGCCGAATAGTGGTAATTTAGCAGGAGACAAGGCCAAGCCCGCATCAGACAGCTATATTGCTGGTTATCAGGACGGATTTAGCGGCCGTGCCCCGGCCAAATCCTTTCCGGCTGATCCATCTGGTTTGTATGATCTGGTGGGGAATGTCAGTGAATGGACACATGATGCTTATATATTTACCCCGCCCCCACCCGATATAATTGAAGTAGACCCGCTGGGACAATACAGTGCCGGGCCGCATGTTATTAAAGGGGCTAATTTCAAATCGGCTAGCCGCACCGAATTACGCGCCGCATTTCGCGATGGCAGTGATACACCGCGCGATGATGTTGGCTTTAGGCTTGCCCGCTATCTATAACCCGGTAATTTTGATATGATCGGCGTGGGTCTTTACACAGATTTACCTGCTAGACAGCAGATAAATACAACATATGGATGCGGCTGATATGCGCACATTCTTCATTCTGATGCTGTTAGGGGTCATCGTTGCTGGGGCCGCGGGGGTGGTGTATGCGGCAAAAATCAAAGTCGGCACAGCCGTCACATTTCCGGTGGATATCTAATGGGACAAACAATTAAGGGTTTATTGGCGCTGAGCGTTTCAACAATCGCGGTGCATGCATTATATATCATCGTCATCCGGCCAAAAGCCATGATGATGGAAGCGCTTGCCGCGCAAGGCCAGCCCGAACTGACAAGATCCATCTGGATCATCTTGAAAGATTTTGAACAGGAAGTCTGTTTCATCTTGATGCTCTGGGCGATGTTTCTGATTTTCGACAAAATCATGCAGATCACCAAAAGCAGTTTTTTGTTCGATGTGGATTTTTTAAAAGACAATGATTTATCGCCGTCTAATATTAAACAGGTTCTGGCCGAACTTGACTCGATGAAACACGATCTTGCCGATGCGCCATTGATCCGGGTGTTGCGATCAAGCCTGCGCCGGTTTCTTGTTGCTGGAGACATTCATTCCGCTTCGGAAGTTGTCGAAAGTGAATGCGCCGCGCTTGCCAATAAAAATGAAGCGGAAAATTCAATGATCCGTTATCTGATCTGGGCGGTGCCGTCGATTGGATTTATTGGCACGGTGCGCGGCATTGGCGAAGCCTTATCGCGCGCTGATGAAGCGCTCGCCGGGAATATTTCCGGCATGACCAGCAGTCTTGGCGTGGCATTCAATTCAACACTTGTGGCACTGGTGATCAGCATCGTGCTGATGTTTTTGTTGCATCAGTTACAGCGTTTGCAAGACAGCCTTATTGTTTCGGTGAATGATTATCTGCAACAAAAAGTGCTGGACCGGCTGAGCAAAGCCAGCAGTGGCTGATCATCATGCGCCGCACCGAACCCTCAACATTAGCCTTTCTGGATGTGATGGCGTGCGGTTTGGGTGCTGTCATCTTGATTCTTGTCGTGCTCAAGCAACAAGCCCCCCCAGACGTCCCGCCTCAGCCTGAACCAATTGTCAGTTCCGAACAGGCCGAAGCTGATTTGAATAATTTGCAAAATGCATTGGCCGCATTGCGCGCGGCAGAAAACAATGCAAAAGCTGATCTGACCAAGCAAAAGCAAATTGTGGCCGAAATAAATGCCGCGCTCGCAAAGACCCGTGATGATCTAGCGTCGGCGGCCAAGCAAGAAGCGACGCTGGATCAAGCCATCACCAACGCCACAAGCAGATTGGTGCAACAACAAGCACAAACGCCACCAGACGCCATCGATACAGTGCGCACAACCCAACCCCAATATCTTGTTGGGCTGAAAGTGACAGGTGCAAAAATTGTTATCTTGCTGGACCGAAGCGCCTCTATGACTGCCCGTGACCTTGTTAAAATCGTGCAGTATAAAGCTGGCCCGGCCGCCGCGCGCCAAGGTGCGGAAAAATGGGTCAATGCGCTGAATGCTGTCTGGTGGATGACCGCACGCGCCCCAACGCAATCGCAAATCCATATCGCTTCATTCAGCACCAGCCCAAAATTTCACACCGCAAATTGGGTGCGGGCAACCGACAGCGTGGCACTCAGCGCAGTAAAAACCGAAATGGCAACGCTTGTACCTGAAGGCAGTACGAATTTAGAAGCCGCGGTCGATGCCGCGATTAAAACCGGCGCAGATAGCATTTATATAATCACCGATGGCCTGCCGACAGCCGCACCGGGTGGCCAAACTTTGTTCGGGCTTGATGGGTGCGGTAGCAAATGGTTTAAACGCAAACAAGTGACCGGCGAATGCCGGGTCAGCCTGTTTCAACGCACGGTGGCCGCCGCCGCCGGCAAACCGGTGCGGATTTCGGTGGTATTAATGCCGCTTGAGGGCGATCCCGATGCGGCCCCGCTTTTTTCTAAATGGGCGCTTAGCAAGGGTGGTGTTTTGTTGAGCGCGGCACGGAACTGGCCATGAGCAAACAGCCGTCAGCCGCGCAGAAACGTCAACATCTGGACCCGTTCAGCCTGTCCTTTCTGGATATCATATCCTGCGGGTTTGGCGCGGTTGTGGTGCTGATCTTGATTTTTCGTTTTGACCCGTTTCCAGATGATGCAACCGCCCCGCCGCCACAAGCAGATACTGCCGCCGCCTATAACAGCCTTTTGGCAGAGGCCGCAATTACCGAAAAAACCGAACAGGCACAGGCGGCGTTGGATGATCTATCTTCAGCACAGGCCGCCAGCCAAAACAATGCACAAAAACGGCAACAACAGCTTGACCAATTGCGCCAGCAACTTGCCGCCAAACAAGCCCGCAACGCGCAAAAACAACAGCAAATCGCCGCTTTGGAACGGCAGATTGAACAAGTCAAAATTGCTGGGGCCACAACCCCAGACCCGGCGGATCCAGATGACGAGGCCGGCGGTATTCTGGTCGATCGCGACTATGTCATATTCATTGTTGATACATCCGGCAGTATGCGCGAAATATGGGGACGCGTGGCCGACCGGATGTCCCAAATTCTGAAACAGCACCCGCGAGTAAAAGGCATTCAGGTGATGAATGATAATGGCAGCTATCTTGTATCTGCCTATGCTAAACGCTGGATTACTGACACACCTAAAATGCGCGAGCGGATTTTGCGGCTATTTAATCTATGGTCATCAACGTCAAATAGCAGTCCCGCCGAAGGTTTGGTGCGGGCGCTGACAGATTTCCAATCTTCGACCAAAGACATGTCGATCTATGTACTGGGCGATGATTATTCCGGCGGTGATTTCGATGGTGTCATTGAAGCGGTGCGCAAGCTCAATAGCGGCGGCGCCCGTATCAATGCGATTAACTTCATTAATCCAAGTGCAACGACCGACAGATTTTCAATTTTGATGCGTGAAATTGCCCTAGAAAATCACGGCACGCTGATCACCATGTAACCAGCGTGGGCGTCCGCGTAATTATATCTTTTTTGTCACTGTCTCTATGACGACGCCTAATCAATATGGGTGAGCCGACCATCTTTATAGGCGCTCCATAATTCCAGCAACATTTCCTCAACTTCATCATTTGACAGAAATTGTGGCTTTTCCTCAAAACTATCAAACACTTTGGCAGTGAATTCTTCTGATGTGTTGCAATGTGGCAGAAAATGCTCGGCCTTATGCAGGAAAATATGTAGATCTGTTGCCCATTTTTTCACTTCTTGATTAAACCGCATGAAAGCCTCCCTTGCGTTGGATTGGCGGATAAAATGATTTGCTGCTGAGATTAAGTAAAGTTTTACATTTGTAAAAATGTAAATCAAGAATTTTGACAAAGTCAGTGTGCCAGCTGGTAATTTTCCGAATTGTCTAAACCAGTCTTCTGTTGCTAAAACCTG
>CAJWSS010000093.1:0-6095 GCA_913045915.1 uncultured Alphaproteobacteria bacterium
GGTGGCCATGCCATTATGTAGGGCACAGGCGGCCCGCAACAATAATGTTGCAACAGCGGCTCCGCTGGCTTCTCCAAGGCGAATTTTTTAATCAATAATTGGCATTTCGCGCAGTGATGGTGAGATCTAGTTCGGCCACCCGGTATGGCTGATTAAGGGCACTGCCACCAGATTTGGCATTATCCACCATTTTTTCTGTCACCTCTGCCGGAAATGGCGATACCGATTGCGCCACAACACCATGATTGCCAGCAAATACAAGACATTGCCCATGGCGGATCGCCGGTTGTTCCGTCCGTTGCCAGCCAGCCATCCAAATGGCAATGTCTTCAAGCTTGCCAAGTGACTATGGCGGTTTGGTTAATTGGCTCTGGCGGGCGGCCACTTTGTTCTGGGTGGCCCCATCGACCGGTGGCAGATCGGCAAGCATCCGATCAATCTCAGCAACAGACGTAAAAAAGGACATTACGAGCCTTTCAATCCAGTTTATGTAAAACGCATCAGAATATCGTCTTATGGTTTAATTTTCTGTGCAATAGCCAGCGTCATAAAAGTGTTCGCTATGCTATGGAGCGAGCGCCCTCGGATTCTGTTCATCTGGTGAAGCTGTGTTAAGGACGCAATTTGACCATCGAAAGTCTGATTCAGAGTGTTTGCGATTCCTGCCATTGGTAGCGTTTTAGCTGATGGGGGACGCTATGGACCAAGAACCGAGAAAACCGGCGCGGCAATCTAAACGCAAACGCAATGCAGGGCAGGCATCAAGCAAATTACTGCTTGATGATCAATTAGACTGGTGTCAGCCAATTTATGCCGATGCCCCGGTTACGCCAGTCGATGACGATGGCATTCAGGCGATTCATGACGCCAGCATGGCGGTTCTTGAAGATATCGGGGTGTTGTTTCTGAATGACGCGGCGCTCACCGTGTTTGAACAGCATGGCTGTGACGTCGACTGGGATAGCAAGCGCGTGCGAATGGATCGGGCGTTTGTCATGGCGCAGGTGGCAAAAGCACCGTCAACCATTACCGTGACGCCGCGCAATCCAGATCGGGCGCTCATTTTTGGGGGGCGCTATTTTAATTTTGGCCAGGTCGCATCACCGCCAAATGTGATGGATCTGGATCAAGGGCGCCGTATTGGCACGCGCGCAGATTTTCAAAATTTTCTAAAATTAGCACAAGCCTATAATTGCATTCATTTTAATTGCGGTTACGCGGTAGAGCCGATGGATATGCACCCGTCAATCCGTCATCTTGATGGCTTGTTTGATATGTTGACGTTGACTGACAAGGTTGTGCATGCCTATGCGCTGGGAACCGAGCGTATTGAAGACGCCATGGAAATGGTGCGGATCGCCGCAGGTTTGACGCATGAAGAGTTTGAAGACAAGCCGCGCATGTTCACCAATATTAATTCAACTTCGCCACTTAAACATGACTGGCCCATGCTGGATGGCGCTATGCGCATGGCGGCGCGCAATCAAATGGTGGTGGTGTCGCCCTTTACCCTAGCCGGGGCAATGGCACCGGTGACATTGGCAGGGGCGTTAGCCTTGCAAAATGCCGAAGGGTTGGCCGCCATTGCCTTGCTACAGGCAGTGCGGGCGGGTGCCCCGGTCATTTACGGGGCATTTACCAGTAATGTTGATATGAAAACTGGCGCGCCGGCTTTTGGTACGCCGGAATTTGTGCGCGCTATGCAAATTTCTGGTCAATTGGCCAGATTCTATGGGTTGCCATTGCGGGCGTCCAACGCAAATGCGGCGAATGCACTTGATGCACAAGCTGTCTGGGAGTCAGCTTTTTCGCTTCAGGGAAGCTGTTCCGGTGGGGCCAATTTAATCTATCATGCGGCTGGATGGATGGAAGGCGGCCTGTCAGCCAGTTTTGAAAAATTTGTCATCGATTGTGAAATGCTACAGCAGATCATCTATGCCCAGCGCCCGATCACAGTTGATGCCGCAACTTTGGCACTTGACGCGATTGCCGAAGTTGGCCCGCATGGGCATTTTTTTGGGTGTGCGCATACACAAGAGCGTTATCGCGAGGCATTTTACACGCCGCTATTGTCGGATTGGCGTAATTATGAAACATGGCTTGATGATGGCGGCGTGTGGGCGCATCAGCGGGCGCAAACACAGTATAAAACGGTACTTAATGAATATGTGGCCCCGCCAATGGATAGCGCGCATCGCGACCAGCTTGCCGATTTTGTCGCGCGCCGAAAAGCTGAAGGTGGCGCGCCAACGGATTTTTAATAAAGGTGCTGGATCGGTGGGATCAAAAAAGCGGGCCTTCATCTAATGCCCGCCGAAACATTTGCGCATCAATATTGCCACCTGAGGCAACCGCAACGACCGTAGTTGCCCCTTGTGGGTATTGGCCGGTCAAAACCGCCGCCAATGCCGCGGCGCCACCAGGTTCAACAATAATTTTAAGATGTTTAAAGGCGGTTGCAATGGCTTGCAGGGCATCACGGTCAGTAATCACTGCGCCGCCTGATAAAAGCTGTTTATTGATCGGAAATGTTAATACCCCCGGTTGCGGCGTGACAATCGCATCACAGATTGATGGCTGGTTGATATCTGCAGTTTCTATTTTCCCGCTGGTGAGCGAACGCACTGTGTCATCATAAAATTCTGGTTCTGCTGACCAAATTTTTACCCCGGGGATCAAATCGCTGGCGGCGATGCTCATACCGGCAATTAGGCCGCCACCGCCACAGCAACAGATAATGGCGTCCGGTGTTAGTTGTTTTGCCGCGGCTTGGGCGGCAATCTCCAGCCCAACAGTGCCCTGTCCGGCGATGACCCGAACATCATCATAGGGTTTGATTAAATGCGCTTGTTTACGGGCGGCAAGATCGGCACCGATCTCTTCGCGTGATTCACTATAGCGGTCATATAGAATAACGCTGGCACCATAGGCCTTTGTGCCCTCAATTTTGCCAACAGGACTATCTTTCGGCATCACAATGGTTGCCTGCAACCCGCGGCTGGCGGCGGCGCGTGCCACGCCTTGCGCGTGATTGCCGCTGGAAAATGCAACCACATTTGTGACTGTATCATCAAGGCTCCACACCGCATTGCTGGCACCGCGCAATTTAAATGATCCGGTATGTTGCAGACATTCCGCCTTGACCAATAATCTGATACCAAGCTTGTCATTCAAACGGGGCGACTCGATTAGTGGTGTTTCGATAATATGCGGGGCTATACGTGATGCTGCGGCTTCAATTGTGGCACGACTGATGCGTAGCGCTTCATTTACAGTGTCATTTGGTGCGGGTGCGGCAGGCATGATGGTACGGCTCCGGTAATTGGGCTTTGCAAAGAAGGTAAGCTTATCAGTTGATTTCTGATGGGCAACAATACAATGAGCAAAACTAGGCCGGCAAAGCTAGCCAGAAATATTGGTGCAGAGAAACTGGGATAGGGGCGGTATGAAGGCGCCCATCACGGTAAAAAGCCACAAGGAAAACGGCGATTTACCTGCTTGTATTTATGCGTAGGCTTGCCTATTTTGAGCGAACCAACAAGACCGCGATTTGCGGATTAGGAGAATATTATGTCATATGGCCTGCCACTGCCGCCTTTTGCTGGGTCCTGCACCGCCCTTGTCACACCATTTCACAATGGCGCTGTCGATGCGGATCGTTTCTGCAAACTTGTTGATTTTCAGATTGAAAATGGCACGGCCGCGTTGGTGCCGGTGGGTACAACTGGCGAGTCGCCAACCTTGTCTCATGAAGAACATGATCTTGTGGTCGAATTATGTATCAAACAAGCGGCTGGGCGCGTGCCGGTCATTGCCGGTGCGGGATCGAACAGCACCGCCGAAGCGGTGCGTTTGGCGCGGCATGCGGCGGCGGCTGGTGCCGATGCTGTTTTGATTGTCAGCCCCTATTACAACAAGCCAACGCAAGCTGGCCTCTATGCGCATTTTGCCGCTGTGGCTGGGGCTGTTGATGTGCCAGTGATCGTTTATGATATTCCGGGCCGGTCAATTGTGCGGGTCAATGATGATACATTGGCAAAACTGGCGGCTGATCACGGCAATATTTCAGGGATTAAAGACGCAACAGCTGATTTGGCGCGGCCTACCATATTGCAAAACATGCTTGGCAATGGATTTACCCAATTGTCAGGCGAAGATGCGACAGCCTTGCCCTATCTTGCCGCTGGGGGGCATGGTTGCATTTCTGTTACTGCGAATATCGCGCCAAAATTACTGAGCGATATGCATGCGGCATGGTGGGCTGGTGATATGACAACAGCGCAAGCCATTCATAAAAAATTACTGCCCCTACACGAAGCTATGTTCTGTGAGGCAAGCCCGGGGCCGGTGAAATATGCCGCATCATTGCTTGGCATTTGCGCGGCAGAAACGCGACTGCCGTTATGTGAGATCGCCGAAAGCAGTAAATCACAGGTCAAAGAAGCGTTGGTTGGTGCTGGTTTGCTGTAATTTTGGCCAAGCTTGGCCAGACGCATCAGACGCATAAGAATGGGATAGATCATGGCCAAAGGCTATATCACCACCGGCCGTGTAGCGGAAAACCGCAAGGCCCGGCACGAATATCAAATAGAAGACCGGATTGAGGCTGGCCTTGTGCTGATGGGCAGTGAGGTGAAATCACTGCGCACTGGGCGTGCCAGCATTGCCGAATCCTATGCCGGTGAAGATAATGGCAGACTAATGTTATTTAACGCTAACTTACCCATTTACGAGGCCGCACGGGTTAATCATGAACCGCGTCGCCCACGTGAATTGCTGGTCAAATTGCGCGAGCGTAACCGGTTGTTGGGGTTGATCCGGCGCGAAGGTATGACATTGGTGCCGCTTGCGCTGTATTTTAATGATCGGGGCATTGCTAAAATTCAAATCGGCCTTGCTAAGGGTCGTAAAAAACAAGACAAGCGGCAGGCGGCCAAAGAACGAGACTGGGGACGGGATAAAGCCCGAATTTTGCGCAACCGAACGCTGTAATACCCATAAACGGCGTTTAATTTTCTTTATTTGGTGTGATTTGGGCGCTGGTGTCACCCTCCGCTGGTTTTGGCGGGCGCCCGATCTGGTCGCGGATAGTGTCCATCTCGATAAAAATATCTGCCATGCGCCGCAATGAATCTGCCACCATCGGCGGGGATGATTTAGTTGTTGAGACAATTGACACGCGCACACCCATGCCTTGCACATCCTCCAACAGTCGGCAAAAATCACCATCACCCGAAAATAAGATGGCGTGGTCGATATGCGGTGCAAGTTTCAGCATATCGAGGGCCAGTTCCATATCCATATTGCCCTTAATGCGGCGCTTGCCTGTTTCCGGATCGGTAAATTCGCGCGTCAGTTTGCTGACAACCGCAAAGCCGTTATAGTCCAGCCAGTCAATCAGCGGGCGGAGCGAAGAAAATTCCTGATCTTCGGGGAGTGCGGTGTAATAATAGGCACGGATCAGATTAACATCAGCGCTAAAAAAACTGTGCAGTTTGGCATAATCAATATCCATATTCAGCGCACGCGCGGCGGCATAAAAATTGGATCCGTCAATGAAAAGGGCGGTTTTCTCTTTCGCCATGATAATGTCCGAATAAATAAAATAATCTATAGCCTTTATCATAGAGGTTGTTGTAGTCAAATCCCAGCCTTTTATATGGGGGCTGATACAGTTTGATCAGGCTGGGCAGTGCCCCCATTTGCCAAGGGGTAATGACGGCCATGTTTGCCGGGCAAAAGTGGCAGTGGTTTGTGGCTATGAAAAAGGATGATTTGGTTGTGACATCAACAACACGCCTGTTCATTGGATTGGGTGCTAATTTAACCCCAGAAGGGTACGCAACGCCACAGGCCGGGTGCGAAGCAGCGATGACGATGCTTGGTGATCTGGGGGTAACTGTGATCAGAATGTCTAGATGGTATGAAAGCGCACCAGTGCCACCATCTGATCAGCCTTGGTATCTAAACGCCGTTGCCGCGGCGACTACCAGCTTTGATGCGGCTGAAACATTGGCTATTTTGCATCAGGTTGAGGCGCATTTTGGGCGGGTGCGGTCGGTGCGCAATGCGGCACGTGTGCTCGATTTGGATTT
>CAJWSS010000094.1:0-6046 GCA_913045915.1 uncultured Alphaproteobacteria bacterium
CAACCGCAATCTGGCCAAGGCTGAGAAGCTGGTTGATCTGCTGGTCACAGACGGCGGGTTTGCCAATGTCAGCGCACAGCCCGTGGCAGAAATGGATGGGGCGGGTGTTGATATGATCATCAACAGCACCAGCCTTGGGTTAAATGCCGATGACGCGTTGCCGCTGGCACTGGACCAGGTCGGCAAAGATACGGTGATTGCCGATATCATTATGGTGCCAGCCGAAACAAAATGGTTGCAAGATGCCGCGCGGCGCGGCCTGTCGGTGCATTATGGCCGGCATATGCTGGATTACCAAATTGAGCTGATTGGCAAGTTTATCGGTGCATTTTGACTTAACAATTTGATTTTGGCCCACGCCGTTTGACTCTGGCCCACGTAGTTTGACTCTGGCCAAGCAATTTCGATTCTGAACCGGCCCGTTCAATTCTGACATTGAGTTCGGCGCACGAGACCGTTATAACGGGCCAGAACGCGCCCATCTGCCGTTTAAAATCGCCGGCAGACGCAAACTAAGTGAGGGATGTGATGAGCGACACAGGCAATGTGTGGACTGACGAACGGCTGGATGAGTTGAAAAAACTATGGGCCGAGGGTTTGTCCATATCACAAATTGGCGAGGCACTTGGTGTATCACGCAATGCCATTGCTGGCAAAGCGCACCGGATGGGGTTGCCGAAACGGCCATCACCAATCAGCAAATCGAAAGCCGAAAAAGCTGAACCGGTGGTTGTGGAAGAAGAACAGGATTTGCCATTGCGTCTTGAATTGCGCCAGCTTGTATGGTCGCGCAGTAAATGCTGTTGGCCAACAGGTGATCCAAAGAAGAACGGTTTTGTTTTTTGTGGCGATGCTGTTGTGCCGGGCAAGCCCTATTGTCTGCCGCATTGTCAGGAAGCCTACACCACGTCACGCGACGCCAGCTAGCCGCTATGCTGAAACGCCGTCAGGACTATCAGCCGCCCGCGTTTTTGGTGACTTCGGTTTATATCAGCATCGATATTAAAGATGATGTCACTGATGTGATAACGAAACTAGCCCTGCGTCGTAATCCAGATGCCGACCCAAATGCCGCTTTATGGCTAGATGGTCAGGATGTGGAACTGACGCGTCTTGTCATTGACTCGGTTAATGTGCCGGTGGGTGATGACCTGCCAGACCATCTATCGCTTGGCGATCACGGGCTGTCAGTAAGCGGTTTAGGGGATACGGCAGAGATTGAGGTGCAGTCACGGTGCTATCCGCAAAATAACACCGCGCTTGAAGGCCTGTATTTATCTGGCGGTATGTATTGCACGCAATGCGAACCCGAAGGCTTTCGCCGGATTGGATTTTTCCCTGACCGCCCAGATGTGATGAGCGTATTTACGGTGCGGATTGAGGCATCACAAACATTCCCTCAACTCCTGTCAAATGGCAATCTGATTGAAAGCGGCCATGCGGGGCCGGATCGGCATTTTGCCGTCTGGCACGACCCACATCCAAAACCCAGCTATTTATTTGCGGTGGTTGTCGGAGACCTTGATTGTGTGACATCGCCCTATGTCACTGCATCTGGTCGCAAAATTGATCTAAAAATCTATGTGGAAAAGGGAAATGCCGGGCTGACCGCGCACGCCATGGACTCACTGATCCGGTCGATGCGTTGGGATGAACAGGAATATGGTCTCGAATATGATCTTGATTTGTTTCAGATCGTTGCGGTTAGCCATTTTAATATGGGGGCAATGGAAAATAAGGGCCTCAATATTTTCAACAGTAAATTTGTCTTGGCTGATACGGCGACCGCGACAGATGAAGATTTACACCGTGTTGAATCGATTGTCGCGCACGAATATTTCCATAATTGGACCGGCAACCGTGTGACATGCCGCGACTGGTTTCAACTGACCCTGAAAGAGGGGCTAACGGTATTCCGTGACCAATGTTTTTCTGCAGATATGCATGATGCTGGTGTTCAGCGGGCAACTGATGTGGCGCTTCTTCGTGCGGCACAATTTCCCGAAGATCGTGGGCCGACCGCGCATCCTATCCGCCCTGAAACCTATAAAGAAATCAATAATTTCTATACTGCAACTGTCTATGAAAAGGGTGCTGAAGTGATCCGTATGCTGGCTGGATTTCTAGGCCGAGACGGGTTCCGCCGTGGAATGGATTTATATTTTGCTCGTCATGATGGTCAGGCGGTGACATGCGACGATTTTTTAGCGGCGCTGGCGGATGCCAATGACGTTGATCTAGACGCGTTTGCGCGTTGGTATGAACAGGCCGGCACCCCGCAAATCACTGTGCGCCGCAGTGCCGGTAGCGGCCCGGACCAGATGGTGCTGGCATTGGCCCAACATACCCCACAAACAGCCGCGCAGACGCCGCGTCAAGCGCTGCCCATTCCGGTACGGCTCGCGTTTTTAGATGCCTCAGGTGCGCTGGTGCCGACACGTCTGACAGAGGATGGTCCGGCTGAAGAGGAACATGTGATCTTGCTGACAAAGGACCAGCAAGACCAACCCATTTATGCGGCTGATGCGTCTGGCTTGACGCCAAGTATTTTACGAAATTTTTCCGCACCGGTGACCATTGACGATGATTTGAGCCGTGATGAACGGCGCCATATTATGCGCTATGACACCGATCTTTTTAACCGCTGGGACAGCGCGCAAACCCTCATTTCTGACGAAATTTTGACCGCCGCGGCAAACCCGTTGGTGCCGGTTGACGATTATGCCATTGCCGCACTGGCGGATGGGTTCGGGCATATTCTGGCAGACCCGTCTTGTCTTGATTATTTCAAAGCGGCGATTTTGACCCTGCCGGCGATTTCGGTTTTGGAAAGCCGCATGACGCCAGCCGATCCGGTCGCTCTATTTCATGCACGGCTCGCTGTTGAGACGGCGCTTGGCCAGCATATGCAGGATCACTATAAGCAAGCGTTGGATCCGCAAACATCGGCAAAATTAGCGGCGACAGCTGGCGGCCGGGCATTGCGCAACCGGCTGTTGGCACTTGCCGTTGCGGCCGGCGATGGGGCGGCTGATGATGTGGCGACGGCACAGGTTCTTGATAACAATATGACCTTGTCGCAGGGAGCGCTGGCGGCGGTGAATAATCGGCCAACAGCTGTACGCGACTCAGTTCTGGCGGCGTTTCATGACCGGTGGCAGAATAATGCGTTGGTTCTTGAAAAATGGTTCTCTTTTGAATCAATGTCTTGTATCAGCGGCCGCATTGAACGGCTTGAAGAACTGATGCAGCATCCAGCCTTTGATCCGAAAAACCCAAACAAATTACGGGTTGTTTTAGGCGCATTCATGACCGGCAATCCAATCAGATTCTATGCGGCAGATGGCAGTGGATTTGAATTTATCGCGGATTGTCTGATTGATATCGATAAACGCAACCCGCAATTAGCGGCCCGCATGGCGTTGCCGTTGACCCGCATGGGTGCCTATAGTGACGCACGCCAGCACCAAATGCGTCAGGTGCTAGAACGTATGCAAACGGCGGTGCAATCAACCGATCTTGGTGAAGTTATCGAAAAAGCTTTGGCGTAAATGCCACCAATTGCCTGATCTGATCAGCGGGTAAGAAACGCTGGGATATGGCCGGTTTCTCTCATTGTGCTGCCCTGGCAATCAGGCGGTGATGGTAATTCATCATCACGGTTACGATTTTTTTGGGCGGGTTCGGCTGGCTTTTTTGCGGGTTCGGCTGGTTTTGCCTTGCGCTTTTGCTTATTGTCAAGTTGCGGATCATCTTCTGCCGGTGCAAGGGTTGATGCGGCAGTAACAACGGATGCCTGATCTAATTCAATGGGCGGGATTGGTTTGCCAATCAGTTTTTCAATGGCGCCAATATATTTGATGTCATCTTTGCCCGCGGCGATGGTGAAGGCACGGCCTGATTTGCCCGCCCGGCCAGTACGACCGATCCGATGGACATAATCTTCCGCGCTCATTGGCACATCAAAATTAAACACATGGCTAAGGCCGGCAATATCAAGTCCGCGCGCCGCAACATCTGATGCAATCAAAAGCGGCACGTCGCCATCTTTGAATTTTTGTAATGCGTCCAGTCTGGCTGACTGGGTCATATCACCATGCAAGGCGACGGCTGAAAACCCATGCCGTTTCAGCGATGTGACCAATGTCGAAATATCACGTTTGCGATTGCAAAAAATCACCGCATTTTTGACTTGTTCAACGGCCAGCAAATCACGCAACACTTGACGTTTTGACTTCGTCTCTGTCCAGATCAGATGTTGGGCCACCGTTTCAGCTGTTGAGGCTGGCGGGGCCACTTCGATGATTTTTGGATTCATCACAAATTTGCTGCCGATTTTCTGGATATCGTCCGATAATGTGGCCGAAAAAAACAGGGTCTGCCGCATACGTGGCAACAGACTCACAATTCTTTCAACATCGGGAATGAATCCCATATCCAGCATCCGGTCGGCTTCGTCAATCACCAGAATTTTAACATCATTCAGTAGCACTTTGCCGCGCTCAAAATGATCGAGCAACCGGCCGGGCGTGGCGATTAACACATCAACGCCTTTGCTTAATGCGGCATTTTGATCAGCAAAACTGACGCCGCCGATCAATAACGCCATCGATAATTTATTATTAACCGAAAATTTTTCAAAAGAGTCGGCCACCTGTGCTGCAAGTTCGCGGGTTGGCGCCAAAATAAGCGTGCGCGGCAAGCGTGCCTTGGCCCGGCCTGAAGCCAGAATATCAATCATCGGCAGGGTAAAGGACGCGGTTTTACCGGTGCCAGTTTGCGCTGACCCCAATATATCGCGTCCCATCAATACCACGGGGATAGATTTTTCTTGGATTGGTGTTGGGGATTCATACCCAAGGTCGGCGACTGCGCGACTAAGTTCGCTGCTCAGGCCGAGATCAGAAAATTTCAAGGATAGCGTCCTTTGTGATTTCTCGAAACATCAGTATAACCACAATTGCAAAAGCGGGCGGGCAACTGTGTGACACGGTGATACATAGGAACGTGCGTAAGGTCAATATGTCATTCATGCAAGGGTAAATTGTTCATGGCCAATGTAACGCCTGTTTTTATTCCCGGTTTATTATGCACGGAATGGTTGTTTCACGGCCAAGCTGACATCTTTTCTGCTACGGCTGTGTTCGCTGATACGCGCCAGCATGACAGTATCACCGCGATGGCCGTGGCGGCGTTGGCACAAACCAGTGGACAGCTGGTGCCAATTGGGCTTTCGATGGGCGGTTATGTGGCGCTCGAGATGGCGCGGCTGGCGCCGGTGCGTATCAGTGCACTGGCGTTGTTCAGCACAAATTGTCGTCAGGATACTGACGCACAACGCGCGTACCGTGAACAAGCGATTCATCTGGCCCAGCAAGATGGGTTTCGGGGGGTCACCCGCCAATTTTTAGGCAAATTTCTGTCGTCGCAGGCGTTGGCTGACGCCGCCCTTGTTGATGGTGTGCTGGCGATGGCGGCTGATATTGGTCGCCTCACATTTGCCAAGCAGCAACATGCCATTTTGGGGCGCCGCGCCCAACATGATACATTGGCGGCATTACAAGTGCCGCTGTCGATTGTGTGCGGCGTTGATGATACGCTGACGCCGCCGCATTTATCACAAGAAATGGCGGATTTGGTGCCACATGCTGATTTGCGTCTATTGCCAGATGTGGGGCATTTATCAACTTTGGAAGCCCCAGATGCCTGCCGTGATGCCCTTATTGATTTAATGGCCGGGCTGTAGCCTATCTGCGTGCCTGTGCGATCTGTTTGATGGGGCTTAGCACCGGGCCAGACGCTTAAATATTAGACGTCAAGGCTGGCCAATACATCATCAGCATGATCACGGATATAGCCAAACCGCAATTCTGCTTTTTTGCCCATCAATGTATTGACCAATTGATCGGTGTGACGGCGTAAATCAGCGCCAACGGAGTCGCGCATCGGCAAATCAACGCGCAACAGGCGGCGGCTTGCCGGGTTCATTGTGGTTTCTCTCAACTGCGTCGGTGGCATTTCACCAAGCCCTTTAAATCGGCTGATT
>CAJWSS010000095.1:0-6035 GCA_913045915.1 uncultured Alphaproteobacteria bacterium
TCATTATCTTCAAAATCCATGCGAATTGACGTCACTTTGTCCGCGTTCACGCTGCCCCCTTGATCGCCACTATGTCGCCAGTCATGCTATTTTGCCGCGCGGCGGATAATTTGCATGGGACTATTTGTCCAATTTGTGACTCATCCCCAATAAAATTCACCGCCTGCATATAGGGGCTACGCCCGGCCATCTGCCCAGCCCGCCCGCCGGTGCGTTCAACAAGAATATCAACAACCTGACCTTCGGTCGCCTTGTTAAAGGCAAATTGCTGGGCATTCAAAAGCTGTTGCAAGCTTTCCAGCCGTTCAGCCTTCACCTCTTCTGCAACCTGATCTTCACTGGTCGCCGCTGGGGTACCGGGGCGGGGACTATATTTAAAGGAATAGGCAGAGGCATAGCCAACTTGATTAACAAGTTGCAACGTCTCAGCAAAATCGCGGTCAGTCTCGCCAGGAAAGCCGACAATAAAATCCCCTGACATGGCAATATCAGGCCTGACAGCGCGCAATTTATCAATCACCGCAAGGTAAACATCACTGGTATGACGCCGGTTCATGGCGGCAAGAACATGATTGGACCCAGACTGGATTGGCAAATGCAAATAAGGCATTAATTGCGGTACGTCGCCATGGGCACTGATCAGTTCGTCATCCATATCAAGCGGATGCGATGTGGTGTAACGCAGACGATCAAGGCCTTCAATTTCTGCTAGTGCGCGGATCAAACGGCCAAGTGTCCAGCTTTTGCCATCCTGTGATTCGCCATGATAGGCGTTTACATTTTGCCCAAGCAAAGTAAGCTCGCGCGTGCCACCAGCGACAAGGCGGCGGGCCTCTTCAAGAACAGTTGCCACCGGCCGCGAGAATTCAGCACCGCGCGTATAGGGCACAACACAAAATGCACAAAATTTGTCGCATCCTTCCTGTACACTCAAAAATGCCGCTGGCCCGCGCGGGGCATGTTCGCCCGGCAAAAAGTCGAATTTCACCTCTTCGGGAAAATCAGTATCAATCACCCGGTTGCGCGCCATTGGATCGATCTGGCTGACCAATTCTGGCAACCGATGATAGGTTTGCGGACCGACAACAATATCCACCCACGGGGCCCGGCGGGTAATTTCTGCACCTTCTGCCTGCGCCACACAACCAGCCACCGCGATTGTCATCTGCCGGCCTTGCTGGTCACGCGCCCGTTCTTTGAGCTGGCGCAATCTGCCAAGTTCAGAAAATACTTTTTCCGAGGCTTTTTCACGGATATGGCAGGTGTTCAAAATCACCATATCGGCCCCTTCAGGCAGGTCTGTTGGGGCGTATCCCAGCGGTGCCAGAACATCCGACATTCGGTCAGAATCATACACATTCATCTGACAGCCATAAGTTTTGATATAGAGTTTTTTGGTCACGTGCGATGCATCACATGTTGGCGCTGATACTAACTAGTCTGGTTGTAGCCGCTGGGCACAGCTTTGGTCAAGGAAAAGCCGAGTCACAGCGGCGTACCATAATCACCGCATCACAGCGATTTTCACCACGATGATAGTAATTTTTACGAACCCCAGACACGCTAAAACCGCAGGTCTCATAAAGATGTCTGGCGGGCAGATTATCAGCCGCCACCTCTAAGGTGATTTCTGCCACATTCTGCTGCTCTGCAACGGCGATCACATGCTGTAAAACAACCCGGCCAAATCCCCGGCCTTGCTGGGTTTTGTCTGTACCAATGGCAATAATATCTGCCTGCATAGATGTAATATAGGCCAGACAATAGGCATGGATGATGGTTGGCCTATCAGCGGCCGGCACCACCGCGCCATAAAATGCCGGCTTGCCAAGCAAGGCACGCAGGTCTGCCGCATCAAAGCGCCCGTCAAAAAGCTGTATCTCTAGATCAGCCACAGCCTGGCAATCATCAAGGGTGAGCTGACGGGCTGTCATCAGCCTGATTTTTTCTTTGGTCCAAGCCGCGGATCAGCCAGATACAGCGGGTGCAGGGGCGCGGTTTGATGTTGTGCAATTTGTTCGTTGGCAAGACGTGCCACCATGCTGGCACTTGGCATTTCATCAATTGCTGGCAAATCAGTAATGATCCCAGCCGTATCTAGCGCGTCCGCCACAGCCATGCGTTCCATGCCAATGACGCGTAGCCCCGATGCAGATATGTCAGCATCAATCAATTGTGGCAGGTGATGAATAGAGGCTTCAAAAATCGCGCCCATGGGCCGGGCCTTGGCATCAAATATTTGTGCATAGAGCGGCCCGCGGCGTGTATCGGCCAGCACCAAACAGGGCGTTGTTACGTCTGCGGCCGCATGGCTGGCGGCATGGGCCAATGCCTGCAGGCCAGATACCCCAACCCCGATTGCCTGATGCGCCATACAAAACCCTTTAGCCGCCGCCAGAGCAACGCGAATACCGGTAAATGACCCGGGGCCGCAACCTGCCGCAATATGCGTCATTGCGTCAAACGTTACGCCAGCCGCATTGATTGTTTCAATCGCCAAGGGCACGATGCCAACCGCGTGGCCATGTGCGGCTAAATGCCGGCGCTCGGCCACCACCTCGCCTTTCATCATCACCGCAATTGACAGCTGGTTTGCGCTGGCCTCTATGGCCAGAATATGCGGCGTTGTCGGCAGTGATGGGGTGGGTGGTGGTTTTTTCATCTTGTCTCTTAGTATAGAAGGCGGCATTAATATTTAGCATCTGGCTAGGGGCCATACCCGCCCAGACGGCAGATACAACAACATAACGACACCATTCGGCTTATTTGATATTTTGGAACATCGCCATGTTAATGTTGCACATTGCTCTACCACAGCCGCCGAAAGGCATGAAGCCCTCTATTTGCCATTATTTGGCAAAGATCAAGCTGTGGCTGATGCTGGTGATTTACGGGGGGGCCAGCGGCGCGGCCCTTGCCGCCGATTATGCCACCATTTTGATGTATCACCGGTTTGGCGAGGACCAATATCCAAGCACAAATATCCGCATTGAACAATTTGAAGCGCATCTCGATATGCTGGCGAGTGGCGGCTATCACATCTGGCCCCTTGGCAAGATTGTGGACCATCTCCAACAGGGTCTGGACATGCCAGACAAAACCATCGCCATCACCATTGATGATGCCTATCTATCGGTCTTTACCGAAGCCAGACCACGGCTGAAAGCCCGCAATTTTCCCTATACTGTGTTTGTTGCGACCCAGCCGGTTGATCGCAATCAACGAGGCTATATGAGCTGGGATCAAATCCGCATATTGCAGGATGAAGGCGTGCAAATTGGTAGCCAAACCACGTCGCATCCGCACATGCATCAGATCAGCATAACCGATGCTGAAGATGAATTAACAAGCTCGAATGAACGGTTTCTAACAGAAATTGGCCAGCGGCCAAGATTATTTGCCTACCCGTTTGGCGAATATAATTTAGATGTCATCGAAGCGGTGAAACAAGCTGGTTTTGACGCGGCTTTCGGCCAAAATTCTGGCATTGCTCATGGCTATAATGGGTTTTTTGAATTGCCGCGCTTTGCGATGAATGAACAATATGGAACGATTGAGCGATTACAATTGGCAATCGACGGATTGCCGCTGAAAGTTGACCAGATCGTGCCTGAAGATGTCGTTTTGGATGATGCCAACAACCCCCCAAATTATGGTTTTACATTGGCACCAGAGATCGCAAATGACAGACAATTACGCTGTTTTAACAGCCTATATGGCAAGCTGGAGGTGAATATTCTGGGGCCGCGTGCTGAGATCCGCTTGCCGGGGCCGTTCGAATCAGGCCGTGCCCGGATCAATTGCACCATGCCCGCGAGTGATGGGCGCTGGCGCTGGTTTGGACGCCAATTTTTAATCCCCTGACGGTCAGCTGGCGATTTTGAGCCTGGGCCCAGCTAACCGAGCTTTGCCTCAGCATAGTGATCAAAATTATTTGACGATATAATAACCAGCAATTTTTCGACATAGGCCTGACCGATTTCAGCATAACTATCAAGATACGCGGCCAAGCGGCGCGCCTTGACCGCTTCAGTCTGCGGTTTCAGGCGATAACGCGCATCCCGAAACCGCTTGTAGTTCTGATGCGTGTTTAAATTATGCATATAAGCCCGTACCGATTCCAACAAGCTGCCGAAACTTCGCACCACGGCCCGATCATTGCTGGCCGCCAAGGGCCGCATGCCGGCTGATTCGGTCCATGCCCATTGGCCAAACAAGGCATTGCCTTGCCGGGCAAATCGTGATGTGCCCCATCCTGACTCAACCGCGGCCTGTGCAAGGGCCAGCGCCACCGGGATAGTATCAACCCGGCGCAATAAACGTTCAGCCAACCCGGTATCGTCAAGTTTTTCCGCTTCAATGCGATACAGCACCGCCCATTGGTCCAGCTTATCACGGTCATGCGCCTGCACCGCCGCCTGCACCGCTTCACGGCGCTGGAGCAACTCATCATTTGCCGCCAAAATCAATGGCAATACCAGATTGATAAAAGACTGTTTTTGCGCGTCGCCAGTCATTTCAAAATGTTTTGCCGGAATATGTCTGGCAAATTTTGACGGCACGATCACTACACTGGTTTGATTTGGTTTGGCTTGATCTGGTTTGGATCGGGCTGGCGCTAGCGCCTGTTGTGCTGGTCGTAGACCGTCTTCAACGTCTAGAGTCTCACGGCTGGTCACAGCTGATGTTGACAGGTCGTCGGCGTCTAGATCACTGGCCGGCACAGACGCGACATCTTGCGGCTGTCGGTCATCAAGCCATTGCGGTGGCTTGATGCCAAATCCGCCAGGCACAATCAGGCCGATTGCCACCAGCGACAGCGCTGTCCATAAAATATGCCGGTTTTCAATCCGGCGTAAAAAAAGCATGGGCAATGGACGGACCTTAATCAAACCAGAATTGTTGCGTTACATAATCGGCTTACATTTCTGCGGCGCGGACTTCTCTGACTTCCGGGATATAGTGACGCAACATATTTTCAATGCCCATCTTTAACGTCGCGGTAGAGCTGGGACAGCCCTGACAGGCGCCACGCATCTGCAACGTTACCACACCATCATCAAATCCCTGAAACACAATATCACCGCCATCCATTGCCACTGCCGGACGCACCCGCGTATCAAGAAGCTGCTTGATTTGTTGAACCGTTTCGCTGTCCGCAGAATCTTGGTGCGGGTCTTCCACCGTTGCGCCATCCTCGATCACCGAAAGACCCGACGCATAATGCTCCATAATGCCAGCCAAAATGGCAGGCTTCAGCGCAAACCAGTCAAGCGAGTCAGCTTTTGTGACAGCCACAAAATCTGCCCCCAAAAATACATTTGTGACCCCATCAACCTGAAATAACCGGCGCGCCAATGGCGATGGCTTGGCTGCATCCATATCAGCAAAATCAGCGGTGCCCTGCGGCATCACAGGAACACCCGGAATAAATTTCAATGTTGCCGGATTTGGTGTGTCCTGAGTTTGAATAAACATGACGGTTATCTCCTGCCTGCCATTCTTGCAGGCCCCAGTTGTGACGTGACCTGCCCATGGCCGTGATGATTATACCCTAAAGATGGGTTCACCGGCCATCTATGGCAAGGTTTATAAAAAATGAATTATCGCATATTGGCGGGTGTCTGGCTAGTGATCGGTGCTGGACCCCAAAAAGCCAACAATATCACGCACCTCGGCCATTAATGGCCGGGCAATGGCGGCGGCGCGGGCGGCACCATCTGCCAAGATCGCATCAATGTCTGCCGGGTTTTCCATCAATTCGCGCATTTTTTGCCCCATCGGTGACAATTGCGCCACGGCAAGATCCGCCAGCGCTGGTTTGAAATCGGCAAAGCCCCGCCCACCAAATTCCTGCAAAACTGAGTCGACCTCGCTATCTGCTAACGCCGCATAAATCCCGACAAGATTCTCAGCCTCGGGCCGGCCTGCAAGACCGGCTTTTTCCGACGGTAATGCATCCGCATCGGTTTTGGCTTTGCGAATTTTCTGGGCGATCATATCGGCATCATCAGTCATATTAATCCGCGCATAAT
>CAJWSS010000096.1:0-6012 GCA_913045915.1 uncultured Alphaproteobacteria bacterium
TTCCGTCGGAGCGATCAAGTCGGGGGACATGCCTCGATCCAATGGCAAGAACCCCATGCTGCCCCAGCCCATGGGCTCGCACATGCCCTTCATGACCCAATCGTCGAGTTTGATGCCGCGCTGACTCAAGAATTTTTGCCAGATGTAAAAGCCCAGGTCGCTGTATTTGTACTTCCCAGGACGGTTCAATTCCGATGTCAAAATCATGTTCCAAACGGAATCGGAATATGCATCTTCCATGTACAGCCCGGGTGCCACAGGGATGTCACAACCATCGGTGCGCTCCATGCCAAACACCCCAGAGCTGTCTTCTAGGGCCGCGATGTAAAATGGAATCCAAGGCTCAAGCCCGGCTTGGTGGGAGAGAAGTTCCCTCGCGGTTCGGCTTCCCAAGTCATGCCCTTTCAGTTCGACGAGCAGGTCGCCCACCTCGGCATCCAGATCGAATTCCCCCGATTCCTGGAGCCTCATGAGCGCCATGGAGGTGGCCGCCACCTTGGTGATGCTCGCCAAATCGTAAATCGCCTCCTGGGTCACGGTGCGGTTGCCGTCGAGGGATCCGAAGGCCTTGTCGATGACGATTTGACCCCGATGGGCAATCACCACCCGCCCCCCAGGCAGGGCGCCTTCATCCAAGGCGAGTTGAATGATGGTGTCGACGGCTTGCGTGGGACGATTCCAGAACAGCAATCGACCATCCAGGGGGCGGCCCAACCTCATCGGCCCCGCCCAATCCACGCCATCTCCTGCAGCATGGGGTGCCCCGTCAGGGGATACAGGCAACCTTCCAGACACGGCGGAAACCCCAGCCAACGCGTCGGCCACGGCATGGCACGTCCGTTCGTCGTCTTGGTACGCCACCATGACGTAACCCGAGCGCTTGGAAAGCGGCTCGAAGTGTTTCAAAGCATAGGGGTTGCCCATCCAAACCGTGCTTACCATGGAAGGTGTGACCTCTTGAGAAGCCAACAATTCTGCAACCGCATTCAGGCCTTCCGGTTGCACACCAAAATTCCTGGATGGGCGGTGGCTCATTTCAGAAACCGTTACGAGCACCCTAGACGCCTGGTCCAAGGATCGCAGCACCTCGTCTCGTCCGCACCCGCTGCCATCTTTACCCAAGACGTGCCTTTCCATGGTCCATCCCGAACCCAGATGGGAACGCAACTGGTCCTCGAGGGGTTGGCAAGAATAGGCGTGGTTGGCCACGTCTGTGTATCGGCCTGCTTGGGTGGCTGATGGGTTAGTTGGCCGCTGGTTGGCTGATGCGGTGATGCCAATTGATAACCGCATCAGCGGCGCGTTTGACCTGACTGGGTGACACCACCTGCCCGGTAATCAGATGGTTTAATTCATCTTCACTATCGTTGCCATTGACCCGCATAATTTCTTTTGGTCCGCGCCAGCGCGCAATAAAATTTTCGGTTTTTTGTGGGTCAACCACCTTGTCATCAGGGCTGAAATAAAACAGCGCGGGCACGGTGCTGGTTCTCAGATCAGCATTATCAACCATGTCGATCAGTTGCATCATCGGGATCAGCGATATTGTTGGGTAGGATGTTGTCCAATAGCGCGCATGTAAATGGTTGCGCGGGGTGTTGGTTTGCATCTCGCCACCAATAAGCGGTGCCCAATAGCGGGCCAACGGCCAGGTCAGAAGCGGCGCCATTCGATCTTGCACGCCGAAATTTGGTGCAAAAAACACCGTGCTGAATAATTGTTCAGAAAATATGCCCCTGACTATGCCGGCGGCGACCAAGGTGCCACCGGTTGAACAAGAAATTAAAATCACCTTGTCGCCAATCATTGTGCCAATTTGAAATGCCTCGTCCAGATCCTGCATCCAAGCGGTGACACTGGCCTCACGCATGGCTTCGGCTGTGCGGCCATGTCCGGTTAGGCGGGTGTAAAATATATTGGCCCCCAGAGCCGCGGCAATTCTGTCGGGTACCGGCCGTAATTCTTCTTTTGATGCGGAAAACCCGTGAATATACACAATCGCATAGCGCGTGCGCTGGTGCGGTGCGCCCGCCCAGATGATGGATTTTTCCAGCCCGGGTCTGATATCGGTGATCTGGCTTTCAGCCATGGTGATGCGGTCTTCGATTTGGCCCAGCGCAAATGACGGGCCAGCAAGTGGTGCGTCACTGGCGGCCTTGGCCGACCAATTGCCGCCGCTGGCCGCTACTAAGGAGATGGTCAGGGCGATGATCAGGGCAGGGATAAACCATAGGAAAGATGATGACGGGCGCATAGGTAATCCGGGTGGTTAGATGAGGGATTGTCGGCGCTATCCCCGGTAAAAAACCTTGGCCCCTATCTTTGCCCAAAATCAAGGGTGCTGACAAGAGGCGCTGATGCGGCTGTATTTTTTTTGACAATGGCATCATCGCTGAGTAGGGTAAGGCAACTCTTGGGGTGCCTGTAGCGGGCTGAGAAAAACCCATTGAACCTGACCCAGGTTATGCTGGCGGAGGAAAGAGTGCCGAGATGGTTATCTCCTGATCTTACCCCGACAGCATCGACGCCTGACTTTTAGTGATAGGAACGTGTGATGCTGAAATTTATCGTCTCATTTTTAACCGCTTTCGGACTGATGGCCAGTGCGGCCAGCGCCAACGACAAGCCAGAGCTGGTCATCTATACCTATGACAGTTTTGCTTCTGAATGGGGGCCCGGCCCACAAATCAAAACTGAATTTGAAAAAACATGTGAATGTGTTGTGACTTTTGTTGGGCTTGATAGTTCGGTCGGTATTTTGGGTCGCCTTCAGTTAGAAGGGGCCGCATCAAAGGCTGATATTGCACTTGGTCTCGACACCAGCTTAACAGCTGTTGCCGCCAATACTGGTTTATTTGCGCCGCATAGCATTGACACCGCTGGCAAGCTGGCGCTTCCCGATGATGTGTCTGGCTGGACGGACCCGCATTTCGTGCCGTTTGACTGGGGATATTTTGCTTTTAATTATGATAAATCACGTCTTGCCGAAGCCCCGTCATCTTTTGCACAGCTTGTCTCTGAATCGAATGATTTGAAAATTGTCATTCAGGACCCGCGCACCGCGACGCCTGGGCTTGGGCTGATGTTGTGGGTGAATGCGGTGTATGGCGATGATGCCCCGAAATTATGGGCCAAGCTGGCGCCAAAATTGGTCACCGTCACAAAGGGCTGGTGGGATGCTTATTCGATGTTTCTTGAAGGTGAAGCCGATATGGTTTTGTCCTATTCAACATCACCGGCCTATCACCTGATTGCCGAGGGCAAAGATCATTACGCCGCCGCCGCTTTTGATGAAGGGCATTACATCCAAATCGAGGTTGCGGGTGTGTTGAAATCGTCCAAGCACCCGGCATTGGCGCGGCAATTTCTTGAAACATTGATGGACAAGAATGTGCAATCGGTCTTGCCAACGACAAACTGGATGTACCCAGCCGCCGCATCCGGCGTTGTGCCAGACGGTTTTGACGGGTTAATCAAACCAGCAAAGACCTATCTTTTTGACCCGGAACAAATTGCCCAAAACCGCGATAATTGGGTGAAAGACTGGGTGCAAGGGTTAAGCCAATAAAGCAGACTTAAGGCCATAATGTATGACGTCTTTGATCTATCCACGCTATCGCGTCATTACCGGCTTGCTGGTAACGGGTGCGTTGATGCTGATGGGGATAGGGGCCATCATATCGCTGGCGATTACGCCAATGGTCGGCGAGCCGTCAGCATCACTCTGGGCGGCTATTGATAGCCCGCGGCTGCTCTACAGCATTAAAAGCGCGGCGCTACAGGCGGCATTGTCGGTGTTGGGGTCGATCTGTCTTGCCATACCGGTATCAATTGCCATGGCCCGGCGGCGGCATTGGCCGGGCATGTCCATGCTCATTTTGTCGATGAGTTTGGCAATGGTGTTGCCAACAACCGTGGCGGCGATGGGGTTGCTGGCGGTGTGGGGGCGCACCGGCCTGTTGGCACAGCTTTGTTTTGGTATGTGTGATGTAAGCATTTACGGCCTGCATGGGGTGGTGCTGGCGCATATGATGTTGAATGTGCCATTGGCAGTGCGGGTGATGATGCCGTTATTGCAAGCGGTGCCTGCGACAAAATGGCGGCTTTGCGCGCATTTAGGCATGACTTCAAGGCAACGGTTTTTTCATGTTGAATGGCCGGCCATACGCGGCGCGATCCCGGGTCTGTCCAGCCTTATTTTCCTGTTATGTTTTACCTCATTTGCTCTGGTGCTGATGCTTGGCGGCGGTCCTGCTGTCACCACGCTGGAAGTCGAAATTTACAGCGCCATTCGGTTTGATTTTAATCTGCCGGCGGCGGCCGGGTTGAGCCTGATTCAATTCACCCTGACCGCTGTGGTGGTCGCGGTCGGTGCGGCTTGCGGCGGGATGATGGCACCGTCTGTGATCACCAGCGATCCGTCCGCGCCAGATCGGTTTGATTTGTCACGGCAGGACCGGGTGCGTGACTGTTTGGCACTAACGCTGGCGGCCATGCTGATTTTGCTGCCGGTTGGTTTGATTGCGTTGAATGGGATCAATTTTGGGTTGCCAAGATTATTGTCGCGTCCGCAATTTTGGGACGCGCTTGTCACCAGTGCCCATGTCGCCCTGATCAGCGCTGTTATGGTTACGGTGCTGGCGCTGGTGATGGCGGCGGCAAAGGCGGATTTGTCCTTGCCGCACCGCTGGGGGCGGATGGCAGGGGCGCGCTATTTGCGGGTGATGATGGACCAGGGTGTGATGCTGTATCTGGTTATTCCGTCGGTAGTTCTAGGCACCGCGGCCTTTATCTTGTTACGTGCCCGCGGTGATGTTTTTGGCTATGCCTTTGGCGTTGTGATTCTGGCAAATACGCTTATGGCACTGCCCTTTGCCTATCGCTTGCTTGACGTGCGCATGACCGCGCTGATGGCACGGCATGATCGTCTGGCGGCGCAATTGGGCATTCGTGGTATGGTGCGTTTGCGGGTGCTGACACTGCCGTCCCTGCGACAAGATTTAGGCCTGATTGCCGGCTTATCAGCGGCGCTATCTTTTGGTGACCTTGGCGTGATTGCTTTATTTGCCAATGCTGATTTTCGGACTTTACCATGGTTGCTCTATCAATTATCTGGCAAATATGCGGCTGATGAGGCGCATGCGCTGGCGATGCTGGTGATGCTGTTAACGGTGGGATTGTTTTTAACGGCGCGCTTTGTCACAGATCGGGCTTTACGGGGGCGTCATGCTTGAGGTCAAAAATGTGGCATTTGCCTATGCGGGAACACCGCCAGCAGAATTTGTCTTTAACCTGACCGTGGCCCGCGGCGAGATTGTTGTGGTGTCCGGCCGGTCTGGGGCCGGCAAATCGACATTGTTAAATCTGATTGCCGGATTTTTAACGCCCGATCAGGGGCGCATTATCTGGCAGGGGCAGGATTTGGCTGGCACGGCGCCAGCAGACAGACCGTTATCGATGATCTTTCAAGATGACAATCTGTTCGACCATCTCACCTGTCGGTTGAATGTGGCCTTGGGCCTGCGGCCATCTTTGTCTTTATCGAAAGTGGAATGGCAGGCGGTGGATGCGGCGATGGATGAGCTTGGTATTTTGCCGGTGCAACAGCGTCTGCCACGGGCCATTTCAGGCGGTCAGCAACAACGCGTGGCTTTGGCCCGGGCGTTGATTCGCGCCGCATGGCAAAACCGCCAGCTGTTGCTTTTTGATGAACCCTTTAGCGCCCTTGATCCTGATACAAGGGCCGACTGTATTGATCGGGTGAAACATCTTGTGGCCAGCAACAACATGGCGGCGCTGGTGGTCAGCCATAATCCGGATGACGCGGTTGGCCTGAACGCCGCTGAAATCACCTTGCCGCTATCATCCGCGTAACGCTGGCGGTGATGGGCGCGTGCGTTCCGCCTTCGACATTGGTTCTGTGATTGGCGGATAAATATTTGCGTGCTAACTTGTAACACGAGTGTGCAAACGATTTTTCTGATAGCTGCCGGACGGGGGAATGCTGTGGCT
>CAJWSS010000097.1:0-6007 GCA_913045915.1 uncultured Alphaproteobacteria bacterium
GCGGGTTCGAACCCCTTTGCCCGCTACAGTGTTAGAGATATGAGTTTTCACGTGGCGCAGATGTGCATGGCACAGTCGCCACTTGCTGAATGAAATGGAAAATTATGGGTGATCCTGTAGTCGCACAAAAAGCGCCAATGCCTGTTGAGGTTGAAGAAGGTAAACATTATTTCTGGTGCTCATGCGGGAAAAGTGCGAAACAACCATTTTGCGATGGCAGTCACAAAGACACCGGAATGACGCCGGTCAAATTTACCGCCCCGGCCAGTAAAAAAGTATTTTTCTGCGGCTGTAAAAAATCAGCTAAATCGCCGCTTTGTGACGGTACCCACGCGAAGCTGTAGCCAGTTTATCGCCAAAAACCGGCTCACTTTTTGGCACGCGGCGTGTTCTTAATAGCAGATGCCAGCATCAGTGATACCGTGACGCCTCTATTTTTTGCGCGGATGCATGGCGTGTAAGGCTTGAAATACAGTAGCAGACAGGGTATGTCTGCGTCCAATTCAACAAATATACAGGCCAGAGCCGCTGCCTCGTCTCGCGCGGCCTAGGACTGCCCAGCGGTAGACACCAACTTTATGGTGGGTCCCTAAATATTTATTTACAGGAGTATTTTATGAAGCTTGCACATCTCAGTGGAAAGACAATTGCCATTATGGTTGCTAGTGGTTTCGATGAAACCGGATTTATTGCAATTCAGCGGGCGATGATGGATGCCGAGGCAAAATTAAAAATTATTTCGCGTGAAGCAGGCTTAACAAATGCATGGAATGGGACCGGTTGGGGCATGTCTTACCCAGCAGATGCGACATTATCAACGGCGCTGGCCATTGACTATGATGGGCTGATCATCCCGGCTGGCAAGCGCCATATCGACACGTTGGAAAATGAAGCCCATGCCAAACGGGTGTTGCGGGCTTTCTTGCGTGAAGATATGCCAGTATTGTTGCAAGGCGATGCAACTGCCATGTTGCAACTGATCGATGGTGCCGCTGATCGTCCGCACGCAACGGCTGATGACGCCGCTGTAGCGCCTGTTGTTGACGGGCGTTTGGTCACCATCGGGGCGGCAAGTGCGGATCTGGCTGAAATTGAAGCCTTTGACGCGGCGGTTGGCTCAATTGTTGATGAAAGCTGTGCGGCCTGAGGGCATCAATCTAAGCGAGGCGTCATGGCCACAATAAAACCACCATCTGCACAAAAAGCCGCGGCGAAATTGCCATCACCTTGTATATCTGTATGTCAAATGGACCCGTCAGATGGGGTTTGTCTTGGCTGTTACCGCACGCGCGCAGAAATTGCATCTTGGCGTAGCATGGACGAGGCGGATCAGCTACTATTGCTGGATATTTTGAGCGAACGACGGGCGGCCGCGACAGGGGCCAAGCGGCGACGGCCACGCCGGCAGAGTCAACGTCTGGTTTTGTAAGCGCTGGCAGATACATAGCCCCGGGTCGCCGCTGGTCTTCCATAGCCGCCGCTTCCAGCAGTCAGAAAGTTGTCTGGTCATCATGTCTAACCTTCTTGCAGAAATTATTGCCACAAAAGGCTGGTGTGTTGCTGATGGTGCCACCGGTACCAATCTGTTCGGGCGTGGGTTGGAAACCGGCTATCCGCCGGAATTATGGTCAGTTGAACGGCCGGACGATATTTTGTGGCTACATAACAGCTTTATCGACGCCGGGTCCGATTTGGTGCTGACAAATTCCTTTGGCGGTACCAGTTTTCGGCTGAAATTACATCAGGCACAAGACCGGGTTACGGAACTCAACGTCGCGGCGGCCAAACTGGCACGCCAAGCGGCGGATGCGCATGCCAGCGCGTCTGGCAGGCGGGTTGTTGTCGCCGGTTCAATGGGCCCAACCGGCGAGCTGTTTGAACCCTTGGGGGCTTTGACCCACAGCAGTGCGGTGGCGGCATTTACTGAACAGGCCAGCGCGCTGGCAGACGGCGGTGTCGATGTATTATGGATTGAAACCATGTCGTCGAATGAAGAGGTCGCGGCCGCGATTGAGGCCGCAAAAACAACAGGTTTGCCAATTTGTAGCACGATGACATTTGATACAGCCAGCCGCTCAATGATGGGGGTGACGCCGGCTGATTTTGCCAGCTTTGCGGCGGGCCAAGGTGCCGATTTTATCGGTGCCAATTGTGGTATTGGGCCAGCCGAACTAATGCATTCTGTACAGGGCATTTTGGCACATGCGAATGACATTCCGGTTGTGGCCAAGGGAAATTGTGGTATCCCGGCCTATGTTGATGGTGCCATTCATTATCATGGCACGCCTGAATTAATGGCTGAATATGCATTATTCGCACGTGATGCCGGTGCCAAAATTATTGGTGGATGCTGTGGCACCAGCCCGGCGCATGTGGCGGCTATGGTTGCTGCGCTGAACCGCACGCCCACGCGGCCATTTGACCCGGCGGCGATGACCGCGGCACTGGGAACGGCTTGGGATGGCGTTGATACATCTGCTGGTGGTCAGGCGCCGCGTGGTGGTCGGCGTGGCCGGCGGCGTTAGCCGGGCATGTGGGTGACGCGGCATATGGGTGTGTTGATCTTTGGTAATGCTGGTTGCACCAACCGCATATGTTTTGCATACTCGCGCGGTTTGCGCCCACAGCCCAGTCGAAACCGGTCGTCAGCAACTGCCAGTGATAGACCGACCGAGGTTATTTAGTTTTTTGGAGCCCTTGTTCAATGCATGCTTATCGTACTCATAATTGTGCCGCATTAACCGAGTCAGATGTTGGTCAGACCGTCAGATTGTCCGGCTGGATTCACCGCAAACGTGACCATGGCCAATTGGTATTCATTGATCTTCGGGATCATTTTGGCCTGACACAATGTGTTGTCGATTCATCCGATGCCAGCTTTGCGTTGGTTGAGGCAACAAGGCTGGAATCTGTGGTGACGATCACAGGTACTGTATTGCGGCGCAGTGATGACACCATTAATACCAGCTTGCCAACCGGGCATATTGAGGTGCGTATCGAAGAATTTGCGGTACAATCAGCCGCTGATACATTGCCGCTGCAGGTTAATTCTGACGAGGATTCGGGCGAAGAAACCCGTTTGCGTTATCGTTATCTCGATTTGCGCCGCAATCGGCCGCATCACAACATCATGTTGCGTGCGCAAATTATTCAATCAATCCGCAACCGTATGGTGGCGCAGAATTTCACCGAATTCCAAACCCCTATTTTGACCGCATCATCCCCTGAAGGGGCGCGCGATTTTCTGGTGCCAGCCCGGTTGCACCCGGGGAAATTTTACGCATTGCCGCAGGCGCCTCAGCAATTTAAGCAATTGATCATGGTCAGCGGGTTTGATCGTTATTTTCAGATTGCCGCTTGTTTTCGTGATGAAGACAGCCGTGCAGACCGTAGCCCGGGTGAATTTTATCAGCTTGACCTTGAGATGAGTTTTGTTGAACAGGCTGATGTGTTTGCCGCCGTTGAGCCAGTAATTCGCGGTGTGTTTGAAGAATTTTCAGACAAAAAAGTAGATCAGGAATTTGTGCAAATCCCGTTTGCTGAGTCCATGTTAAAATATGGCAATGACAAGCCTGATTTGCGGATCCCGTTTGAAATTTGTGATGTCACTGATATTTTCCGCGGGTCGGATTTTGCTATTTTTGCCAAAAATATCGAAAAAGGCGCGGTTGTTCGGGCTGTGCCTGGCCCGAAATGTGGGAGCCGGGCGATTGCTGACCGGATGAATAGCTGGGCACAGGAACAAGGTGCCCCGGGTATGGGCTATATTATTTATGGCGACGGTGAAGCCCGCGGCCCAGTGGCCAAAGCCCTTGGCGCCGAAAAAGCCGAAGCCATCCGCCTTGCGGCGGGGGCAGAAGACGGGGATGCGGTGTTTTTTGCCTGCGCCGCCGCTGATGAGGCCGCCAGCCTTGCTGGACGGGCACGGGTGAAAATTGGTCAGGATCAAAACCTGATTGATAAAAACCAGTTCCGTTTTGCCTGGATTGTTGATTTCCCCATGTTTGAAGCCGATCCGGTAACCGGCAAAATTGATTTCTCGCATAACCCGTTTTCGATGCCGCAAGGCGGTATGAAGGCGCTGGAAGAACAAGACCCACTGACCATCAAAGCGTGGCAATATGATCTGGTATGTAATGGCGTCGAATTGTCATCTGGGGCAATCCGAAACCACCTGCCTGACGTGATGTATAAGGCGTTTGAGATTGCTGGCTATCCAAACAGCGTTGTCGATGAAAAATTCCCAGCGATGATCAACGCGTTTCGTTTCGGCGCACCGCCGCATGGCGGGATCGCCCCCGGTATCGACCGCATGGTGATGCTGATTGCAGACGAGCCGAATATCCGCGAGGTTATTTTATTCCCGATGAATGGCAAAGCCGAGGATTTGATGATGGCGGCCCCATCTGAGGTTGATGAAACAGCGCTGGCTGAATTGCATATCCGGCGAGTACCACAACCAAAAAAAGCTGACTAAGACCCAGCCTGCCCGCCATTTGGCGCGCGATGTTGCGCGTGGGCAAGCACCAAGGTAGCCCCAAGCAAAATAACTGCACCAGCTTGATGCATGCCGCCAAGCGTTACTGGCACGCCATGGAGCAACGTGGCAATACCAAGCAAGAATTGCACAGTGACCGCGCCGATCACCGCGCCACCCAAAATTGTGTGCCCGCCGCGCCATGCCCGTATGCCAAGGGCAATCACCGCCGCAAATGTCAACGCGGCGATCCAACGGTGATGGAATTGCGCCGATGCCGGATTTTCAAACGCATCAAGATAGCCAGCATCACCATATTCGATGGGCAGTAATCCGTTGCCCATCAATGGATATTCATTATACAGCAAGCCAGCATCCATGCCGGCAACCAAAGCACCAGCAAGAATCGTAATCGCGATTAATAGAAGGCTTCCCATAGTATGGCCGCGTGGCCGTCTACTTGGCCGATAGAACAAATCAAGGCCGGTCCATACCAGCAGGCTGAAAATTACCAACGCTGTGCCAAGATGTACCGCCAGCCGATATTGGGAAACGGTGGCGTCTTCCGACAGGCCCGATTTCACCATCCACCAGCCAATCACGCCTTGAAACCCGCCAAGCAATAACAATGTCGTCAAGCGCCGGTTATAGCCAACTGGCACGCGCCGGGTGACGAGCAGAAATATAAATGGCAAGCCAAAGGCAAGACCCAATAACCGTCCCCACAGGCGATGAAAATATTCCCAAAAGAAAATCGTTTTAAAGCCGCCAAGATCCATACCGTAATTTAGCTGTTCATATTCTGGAGAAGCCCGGTACAGGTCAAAAACACGTTGCCATTCCGCCGCATTCAATGGCGGTAGCGTCCCCATTAATGGACGCCATTCAACCATCGACAAGCCGCTTCCTGTTAATCTGGTGACGCCACCGATAACCACCATGATGGCCACTAGAACGGCCATTGTAACCAACCAGAAAGCTACGAATGTCTGGCTTTTTGCGGTGGAATTGAATGACAAAGTGTTATGGGCTGCAATCATTCTTACAAAATCTTTCTTGACGAGTGAATCACATATTTATGTTAGGCCTTAGTTGAATAAAACGCGCAATAATTAGTCGTATAACAAGGCATTATGAGTGGTGTAAATTGATCGGATTGCCGCAGTCCAACTGTTTTGTGCATTTTTGTAAATCGGACCGTCCCATGAGTGTTGCTAATGCCAAGCCTAAATTCAAAACTACAAAAAAGTTTCAAATATTTTGATCAACGTCTTGACAAATTGTATGCAATGCCCCAGATACCACGCGTAATGTTTAGCACTCCAACTTAAAGAGTGCCAAAAAGTGAAATTGGGTTTTTAGGAGGAGATTAAAGGCATGAAATTCAGGCCACTTCATGACCGCGTCGTAGTTGAGCGGGTAGAATCAGAACAAAAAACTGCGGGCGGCATTATAATCCCGGATACGGCTCAAGAAAAGCCGATGCAGGGCAAGGTGATCGCAGTTGGAGCGGGCGCCCGCGACGAAACG
>CAJWSS010000098.1:0-5994 GCA_913045915.1 uncultured Alphaproteobacteria bacterium
AATTTTTGGTCGATAAGCTGAAAAATTCAAAAAGCAATGATGATTTCTTCGACCAAATGAACAGCTAGGTCAAAATGAGCTGGCCTTCATCTAGCTGGCTTTTTTCATGTGCAATCAAAAACCCTTTGCGGGCCACATTGTCTTTATGGCTGGGCGCTAATTGACTGCCGCCTCCATAATGCCCTAGCGCGCCATTTTTGCGTACGACCCGGTGACAAGGGTAAATGATGGGTATGGGGTTTGTGGCACAAATGGTTCCGGCGGCCCTGGCGGCGTTGGGCGCGCCGGCGGCGGCGGCAAATGCGGCATAGCTGATGGTGGTGCCATACGGAATGCTGGCCATGATGTTAAGCCAATGCTGGCGCGCCGGGCTGATGTTGGCGGGGCGTAGCGGGATGGTAAAATGAGTGCGTTGACCGGCAAAATAAGCCATTAATTGCGTGATTGTTTCACGTGAAACATGGTCGGGACGATCTGGGTCTGTCCAACCAATTTGGTTCCAATCAAGGTAAATCAGGTGCGACCCATCTGATATGGCACGAAGCCAGCCAACAGGTGTCTGACAGCTTAGATGAAATCGTTGCGTGTTTGAATCGTTCATAGTGACCGTTCCTTTTTGTCAGATTTGCGCAGGAAACAGCCGGCTTATCTGAAAACGGTCTTAAATTGGGTCTTGTTGTGGGCGGCGTTTCACTTTACCACAACCCTAGCACTGCCCTGTAATTTTGCAAAGCATGAGCCAATGACGTCTGTTGATACGATTTTTGCAGTGGCGACACCGCCCGGGCGATCAGCGATTGCGGTGATCCGTATATCCGGGCCGCAAGCTGGTGATGCGCCCGCATTATTTGCCGCTAGCTGTCCAGCCGCTGGGCAATTCCGTATGGCCCGTTTGCGCGTCGGTGATCAGGTCATTGACGAGGCGGTGATTTTATTTATGGCGGCACCACATTCCAGCACTGGTGAACATGTCTGTGAAATTCATTGTCATGGCAGTATAGCGGTTAGGCAACTGATACTTGATAAATTGGCGCAAGCCATCGGGTTTCGCCTTGCCCATGCCGGAGAATTTACCCGCCGGGCGTTTATGAATGACAAAATGGATTTGCTGGCGGTTGAAGGGCTGGCAGATATGATAGAGGCTGAAACACCGCAACAGCTGTATCAGGCATGGTCACAAATAGATGGCGCGTTGCGCGGCCCGGTAACCAAATGGCGGGCTGATCTGGTCTCTGTGGCATCGCAGTTAGAGGCATTGATTGATTTTGCTGATGAGGATTTGCCAGCCCATGTGGAAACCACATTGCGGCAACAAACGGCGGCGTTGATTACCGATATAGCCACTATTTTGGATGATAATCGGGCGGGCGAATTAACCCGTGATGGCGTTGTGGTGGCGCTTGTCGGGCCGGTCAATGCAGGCAAATCAACAATTTTAAATGGGTTAGCCGGGCGGGCCGCCGCCATCGTATCTGATCAGGCGGGAACCACCCGTGATATTGTGTCGGTGCGGCTTGATATACATGGTGTACCAACACAAATTTTGGACACAGCTGGCCTGCGCGACACCCCGGGTACGATTGAGGCAGAGGGTATCCGGCGTAGTGTGGAAGCGGCCCAGCATGCCGATCTGGTGATTTTAGTTGTGGATGCGTCATCCAGCCATTGGTCAGAGGATGCAGATCATATCACCGGCCGTATGGGCCGCGCTGATCTTGTTATTTTGAATAAAACAGATAAAGGCATGACAGGCACCGCCCCACCAGAAGCTATTTTATTATCAGCACAAGATGACAAAGACATCACCAAATTGATGGCACGGCTTGGTGATATGATTATGCCGCACAATCAGGCACAAAATCATGCGGTTATTACAAGATTACGGCACCGCCAGTCATTGGTTGATGCGCATGACGCTTTACATGCCGGTTTGCAGCATGATTTTCATCAGGCACCAGAATTAGCGGCAGAAGATTTTCGCCAAGCTGCGGTGGCGCTTGGTCGTATTACCGGTGACGTTGATGTTGAAGAATTGCTGGGGCAGATTTTTTCAAGCTTTTGTATTGGAAAATAGCCTAAAACGCGTCATAAGGATGCCTGCTAGCGGTCATTTTTTGATAGGCAAGAAGCAAAATGAGCAAACGCTATGATGTGATCATTGTCGGAGGCGGCCACGCTGGATGCGAAGCGGCGGCGGCGGCGGCGCGTATGGGCGTGTCGGTTGCTTTGGTCACAATGCGCCGTGATCGTATTGGCGAGATGTCTTGTAATCCGGCCATTGGCGGACTTGGTAAAGGCCATCTTGTGCGGGAAATTGATGCGCTGGATGGCATTATGGCCCGGGCTATTGACCGGGCGGGTATCCAATTCCGCATGTTAAATAAATCACGTGGGCCAGCTGTGCATGGGCCGCGGGCACAAGCTGACCGGGCGCTTTACCGCCAAGCCATTCAGGATATTTTGGCGGGCTATCAAAATCTGACCATTATTGAGGCGGCAGTTGGTGATCTGCAAATTGAGGCTGGCCGTGTCACCGGGCTTATCACCGAAACGGGCGATCATTATCTGGCTCAAGCTGTGGTGTTGACCACGGGCACATTTTTGGGCGGCGTGATCCATTTAGGCGACGAACGCACCGCGGCGGGCCGGATTGGCGAAGCCCCGTCAAATATGCTGGCGGCGCGACTGGCAGCCTATAATTTGCCGCTTGGTCGGTTAAAAACCGGTACACCGGCGCGGCTCGATGGGCGCACCATTGATTGGTCCGGTCTGGATATGCAGCCTGCTGATGACCCACCAATTCCGTTTTCTACCCTGACCGATCGGATTACCGTGCCGCAAATTTCCTGTGGCATTACCCGTACAACGGCAAAAACACATCAAATTATTGCTGACTCCATTCATTTATCTGCGGTTTATAGTGGGCAGATCTCTGGTACGGGCCCTCGCTATTGCCCATCAATCGAAGACAAGGTGCATCGTTTTGCCGATAAATCATCGCACCAGATTTTTCTGGAACCCGAAGGGTTGGATGATCCGACGATTTATCCAAATGGCATTTCAACCTCTTTACCGCGCCATGTACAAGACGCGATGATTGCCACCATTCCGGGGCTGGAACGGGCAAAAATTTTGCAATATGGATATGCCATTGAATATGATTTTGTTGATCCACGGTCATTACGCCGCTCGCTAGAGGTCAAAAATTTGCCGGGCCTCTATTTGGCTGGACAAATTAATGGCACAACCGGCTATGAAGAAGCCGCGGCCCAAGGGCTGATTGCCGGTATTAATGCCGCCATGGTGGCCGCTGGCGGTTTTGAGACAGATCCATTTGTTCTGGATCGTGCGGATGCCTATATCGGTGTGATGATTGATGATTTGGTCACTAAAGGCGCCCCCGAACCCTACCGTATGTTCACATCAAGGGCTGAATATCGCTTAACCTTACGGGCAGATAATGCAGACCAGCGTTTGACCGATCGCGGTATTGCGTGTGGCTGTGTCGGGCCCGAACGGCAAAAGCGCTGGGGTGATAAAAAACAAAAATTAACCGAGGCCCGAGATCTTTTGTCTAGGGTTACCGAATCAGCTAAAACCATTGCCGCCGCTGGCCTACCAGCTCCGCGCGATGGCGCAAAACGAACTGCCGCTGATTTGCTGGCGCTTGAAACGGTTGGGTTTGCTGAGATTCAGTTATTATGGCCTGAATTGGCGGTGATTCCGGATAATTTGCATGCCCAACTGGCGGCTGACTGTCGCTATGCTGGTTATGTTGGCCGTCAGCAATCTGATATTGACGCCCTGCGGCGTGATGAGGCGGTGATGATCCCCCCGCAGACCGATTTTACCATGGTGGGTGGTCTGTCAGCTGAATCGCGTGATATTTTGGCGAAATATCAGCCAGAAACCATAGGCCAAGCGAACCGTCTGCCGGGCTTGACCCCAGCCGCGGTTGTGTCTGTTTTGCGGCATGTAAAACGCCAGCAAATGGCGGCAAAAGCCGTAGTTAAATCGTGACTCCAGAAGAATTTACCACACATTTTGATGTTTCACGTGAAACATTGGCGTCACTATCGGCCTATGTGGCCCTGTTAGAAAAATGGCAACCGCGGATCAATCTTGTATCACCTGCCACTCTGCCGGATATTTGGCACCGGCATATTTTGGACTCGGCACAGCTGGTGCCGCATCTGCCAACGTTACCCTCTGGCCAGCCTTGTCAAATTCTAGATATTGGAAGCGGTGCCGGCTTTCCCGGGCTGGTATTGGCCATTCTTGGGGCTGGTGATGTTCAGCTTGTCGAATCAGATCAGCGCAAGGCGGTATTTTTGCAAACGGTCATTCGCGAATTGGCGCTGTCGGCCAGCGTTATTAATCAGCGCATTGAGCGTCTGCCAGCGTGCCAGCCTGATGTGATTACAGCCCGCGCGCTTGCGCCTTTGCCAAAATTAATGTCATTGATTGAGGCGCAACTTCACAAACGATTGACTTGTCTGTTTTTGAAAGGTGCGTCAGTCGATGAAGAATTGACCAATTTTCAAACTTATTCCACTATGACACCCCATCTTTATCCCAGCGTGACGAATGATGATGGTGTGATTGTTAAGCTGACCGCGCCGCAATGACGATCTGATGGGGATTACCGCCGTGCTTTGTGGCAAAAGCAATCATTATTAACTGACTGAGACGTGAAATTTATGACCGATACAGCCCGCATCATTGCCATTGCAAACCAAAAAGGTGGTGTTGGCAAAACCACAACGTCGGTCAATTTGGCCACGGCCATGGCCGCATGTGGGCGCCGGGTATTGCTTGTGGATTTTGACCCGCAAGGCAATGCCAGCACCGGCTTTGGCATTGAACTTGAGGCGCGGCGCGATGCCAATAGTTATCGGCTATTAACTGGCGAGGTTGGGGCCAGCGAAGCCTGTCATAAAACCGATATTGCAGGGCTTGATGTTTTGCCCGCCATTGTAGATTTATCGGCGGCAGAAATTGAGCTGGCAGAAGTGGATGCACGTGAATTTCGTCTGCAAACGGCGTTGCAGATGGTAGCATCCCACTATGATTACATTTTTATCGATTGTCCGCCCACTCTCGGATTACTTTCAATGAATTCCCTGTGTGCGGCTGATTCTTTATTGGTTACTTTACAGTGCGAATACATGGCCCTTGAAGGATTGGGACAGATTATTGATGTAGTTGACCAACTGAGGGAAGCAAAGGCCAATCCGAAATTGGCTCTTGGCGGCATCATTATGACTATGTTCAATCGTACAAAACTTTCACAGGAAGTGGTGAACGAAGTCAAACGGCACTATCGAAAGGAAGTCTTTAAAACAATTATACCAAGAACAGTGCGTCTAAGTGAGGCACCCAGCTTTGGAAAATCTATTTTTGATTATGATCCAAAAGGAACCGGAGCGAAATCATACCAACAGTTAACCAACGAAATCATTAAGCGCTTTAAAATTAAGGGGTGATTTTTCTTAAGGAAGGTTATTTCAGTTATAAATTTGCTCAAATTAGAAAAAACAATTGGCTACCAATTTAAGAATCAGAGCATTCTCGAGTGTGCCCTCACCCATCCCTCATTCAATGAACATAACCCAAGCAGAGAAAATAACCAACGTTTAGAATTTCTTGGTGACTCCGTTATTAGTCTCATTTTAACCGAAGCCCTTTACACTCAGTTTCCTCAAGAAGATGAAGGTGCATTAAGCAAAAAAAGAGCTGTTTTTATCCGCGGAAGCTTTCAGGCAAAAATTGCCAGAAATTTAGACCTGCATAAACATATATTAATGAGTAAATCAGAATTGAACAGAAAGGGAAATTTAAGAAATTCAACTCTTGAAGATTCGATTGAGGCACTGGTTGGAGCAATTTATTTAGATGGTGGAATTTTTGCTGCTCAAGAACGTGTCTTGAACTGGTTTGGAAATTTATCAAAAATTCTGGATAAGGAGGAGATGGAGTATAATCCAAAAGGGC
>CAJWSS010000099.1:0-5948 GCA_913045915.1 uncultured Alphaproteobacteria bacterium
TTGGCACCTCAATTGCCCGGCCATTGATCGCCAAACGGCAAATTGAAATTGCCAAGGCGGTTGGCGCCGATGCGGTGTCCCACGGGGCGACCGGCAAGGGGAATGATCAGGTGCGTTTTGAACTGGCTTATTATGCCCTGCAACCAGATATCAAAGTGATCGCCCCATGGCGCGAATGGGATCTGGGATCGCGCACCAAGCTGATCAGCTATGCCGAACAGAACCAAATCCCCATTCCAAAAGACAAGCGCGGCGAAGCGCCGTTTAGCGTCGATGCCAATTTGTTGCATATCTCAGCCGAAGGCAAAGTGCTTGAAGATCCGTGGGTGGCCCCGGAAGAATATGTATTTTCGCGCACCGTCGCCCCGGAAGATGCCCCCGATAAGCCAACTGAAATCACCATCAGATTTGAAGCTGGTGACCCAGTTGCAATTAATGATAAAGCCCTGTCGCCGGCACGCCTGCTCGAAGAATTAAACCGCCTCGGCGGGGCCAATGGCATCGGCCGGCTTGACCTTGTCGAAAACCGGTTTGTCGGGATGAAATCACGCGGCATTTATGAAACCCCAGGTGGCACCATTTTGCTCACCGCCCGGCGCGCTATGGAATCAATCACGCTTGATCGTGGCGCCCAGCACACCAAAGATGAACTCATGCCTCGCTATGCCGAGCTTGTTTATAATGGCTTCTGGTTTTCACCCGAACGCGAAATGTTGCAAGCGGCGATTGATAGTTGCCGTGATGCGGTGAATGGTGTGGTTCGGGTAAAGCTGTATAAGGGCAATGTGATTGTTACCGGACGGCAATCGCCAAATTCGCTCTATAATGCTGATTTGGTGACTTTTGAAGAAGGCGCTGTTGACTATGATCATAGTGATGCGCACGGCTTTATCAGATTGAATGCCTTGCGGTTGCGCGTTCAGCAAATGATGCGCACAAAAGGATCGTAAAAATATTTGTGCGCTGACCTAACGGCCCCAGCCGATTGCCGCGCCTAAGCTCTGATCAATCACTACAGACCGCACCAACCGTGCCATCTTTATTGACTTGTTTTAAAAACAAACGGCCGGTCGGTACCACACTATAGCCTGATGATCGCAGGCCATTTTCACAGGGTACAGCCCGCACAAAATCATAGACCGGATTATGGTTGCTGTGTTGGTGAAAGGATTGCATGGACTCGGTGTGCGAGATGCCTAGAATGCCCAAAAGAACAACAATTGCCCACATAGCGATTTACCTTTTCTCATCAAAAGCGAACATCGCTTTTTTCAAGACATGTGTTACACGCTGAATATGGCGCCATTTCGCCCGAAACTTGGCGCAAAAGTGAAAGCGCCACCCGTTTCAAACAGGTGGCGCGTGTTATTTTATACCCATTAACCAGTGTACCAAGCACTGGCTAGATAGCGTATATATCCGGCTAGAGGCGGGCAGCTACATAGTCCCAATTGACAAGATTATCGAGGAAATTTGCTAGATAATCTGGCCGTTTGTTGCGGAAATCAATATAGTAGGAATGTTCCCAGACATCACAGCCAAGCAAAGCTGTCTGACCAAAGCAGAGCGGGTTCACCCCATTTTCTGTTTTTGTCACTTTCAGACTGCCGTCAGCGGCTTTGACCAGCCAACACCAGCCAGATCCAAATTGCCCAGCACCTGCCGCTTTAAATTCATCTTTAAAGGCATCAACTGATCCAAAATTTTCGGTCAGCGCGGCTTCGAGTTCAGATGGCATGGCCGATTTACCGGGGCTCATCATTTCCCAAAATTGCATATGGTTCCAATGTTGTGACGCATTGTTGAAAATGCCATTTTGCGCCACGGCATTGTTATCATAGGTGCCGGTGATGATGTCTTCGAGCGATTTGCTCTCCCATTCAGTGCCAGCGATCAAGTTGTTCCCATTGACCACATAGGCATTATGGTGGAGATCATGATGATATTCGAGGGTTTCAGCGCTCATGCCAAATTCAGCCAGCGCGTCATGTGCATAGGGCAGGTCGGGTAGGGTAAATGCCATTTTGGTCTCCAAAGATTTAAATGTGCCGTTACAGTTATGTCCAATGATATAAGCGTTTATAGACGATTTCCAAGGGAATAGACATAATACGGCCATGATATTTTTGCAAAAAATACATAAGCGTGCGTTAGAAGGTACAGTTGGACATATCTGGTAATAGCTGGACATGACTGGACAGTGACTGATGCATCACCCTATACATCAACCCATCACTAGCCATCAGCGCCAACCCCCGTCACAAGATAAGGCGAAATATGATGATGAATCCTCACAACCCACCACATATTGCGGCGTTTCTTGATCATGTGCCAGAAATTGATGATCGCGCCTTTATCGCGCCAACAGCGGCGGTGGTTGGGGCGGTGCGGATTGGTGCAGATAGCAGTATTTGGTATCAAGTGACGGTACGCGGTGACAATAATTATATCATTATTGGTACCGGCACAAATATTCAGGATAATAGCTGCATCCATATCAGCAGCCGTGAATTCCCCACCCTCATTGGCAATTACGTTTCGGTTGGTCATTCGGCTTTGGTGCATGCCTGCACACTCGAAGATCACAGCTTTGTTGGTATGGGGGCTATTGTGATGGATGGCGCGGTCATGGAAAGTGATGCCATGCTTGCCGCCGGGGCTATGTTGACACCGGGAAAACGCATTCCCTCTGGCGAGCTATGGGCTGGGCGGCCAGCCAGAAAATTGCGTATGCTTACACCGCAAGACATCGCCGACAACCGTAAAATCGCCAGACATTACATTGAGGTTGGACGGGCACATAAATATGGAACAGACGGCGCCCCGTTTCACGATATGCACAGCCACCCTCTACCGCCAAAATGAGCTTTTTCCTTTATGGACTCGCTACAGGCTTTTAAGACATGATCCCCGGCCTACACCATCATCGGCAGACGCAATACCGGACGCTGATGTTTTGATCGCAAAATCTGTCAAAATTAGTGGCAATCGCCCGCAGTTTGATGCTATGCCAAGAGTCTCAAAAAATCGAAGTTACGTTTGTTTTGACCCGCCAGTTTGCAAAACCAACAATATCGTTGCTTATACATTTCGGGAGAAATCTCAATGAAGTTAAAAGACGCATCCTTGTTACGTACCCAGTCTTATATTAATGGCGAATGGGTGGGCGCCGCTGACGGGCGCAGTTTTGCCGTTCATAACCCTGCTGACGGTTCATTAATTGCAGAAGTGGCTGATTTGGGTGCGGCAGATGTCACCCGCGCCATTGATTTGGCGGTACCCGCGCAAAAAGCATGGGCCGCCACCCCAGCCAAAACGCGCGCAATGATTTTGCGGCGCTGGTACGATTTGATTATTGAAAACACCGATGATCTGGCGCTGATCCTAACCACTGAAATGGGCAAACCAATTGCAGAAGCCAAAGGTGAAATTGCCTATGGCGCCAGCTTTGTTGACTGGTTTGGTGAAGAGGCCCGGCGTATTTGCGGCGATGTTTTGGAAAGCCCGCAAGCTGATAAAAGACTATTAACCTTTAAACAACCTATCGGTGTATTTGGTGCCATCACACCATGGAATTTCCCAATTGCCATGATCACTCGTAAAGTGGCCCCAGGCATTGCCGCTGGCTGTGCCTGTGTATTAAAGCCTGCCGAACAAACACCACTATCAGCGCTGGCATTAGCAGAACTTGCCACACGCGCTGGCATTCCAGCCGGGGTGATGAATATTGTCACCGGTATGGATGCCCCAGCCATTGGTCAGGCGCTATGTTCAGATAGCCGTATTCGTAAAATGACCTTTACCGGATCAACTGAGGTGGGCCGGATTTTGATGCGTCAAAGTGCCGATACGGTCAAGAAAATGAGCCTTGAATTAGGTGGCAACGCGCCGTTTCTGGTGTTTGATGATGCCAATCTTGATGTTGCTGTCGAGGGGGCCATGCTGTCTAAATTCCGTAATGCGGGGCAAACATGTGTTTGTGCAAACCGCATTTTTGTTCAGGGTGGCATTTATGATGCCTTTGCCAAGCGACTTGCCGAAAAAGCGGCTAGCATGACAGTCGGGGCCGGCACCACAGATGGCGTCGAACAAGGCCCATTGATTGATCAACAGGGGTTTGAAAAAGTTTGCAACCATGTTGAAGACGCGATTGCCAATGGTGCCAATGTGATGGCTGGCGGCAAACCGCACAGCCTTGGCGGCACATTTTTTGAACCAACCGTGTTGACTGGAATGACAACAAAAATGCGTATGTTCCGCGAAGAGACCTTTGGGCCTGTTGCTGGGCTATTTCGCTTTACTGACGAAGCTGAAGCCATCGAGGCGGCAAATGACACCGAATTCGGCCTCGCCGCTTATTTATTTACCGAAAATGCGGCACGGCTTTTCCGCGTTAGTGAAGCGCTTGAATATGGTATCATCGCCGCCAATACCGGTATCTTCTCATCTGAGGTAGGGCCGTTTGGCGGGGTTAAAAATTCAGGTCTTGGCCGCGAAGGATCAAAATACGGCATTGATGAATTTCTGGAAATTAAATTTGTTTGTATTGGCATCTAGGTCGCACGGCAAATATGCTAATTTTAAACAAATAAAACAGTTGAGCTTTGGCAACACGTTTTTTATTTGTCATATTTGCAAGTCATTCTGAAATGACCGGCCTTAGCGCGGTTTTGTCAAACGCTGGATCAGGCTTGAAGTGTCACTGCGACCATGCCCGTTTGCACTTAATTCCGCATAATACCCAGCGACAATTTCCGTAACAGGTAGCAGGGCGCCATTGCGTTTTGCTTCTTCAATGCAAATCCGCAAATCTTTGCGCATCCAATCGACCGCAAAGCCAAAATCAAATTCACCTTTGACCATGGTATGGCCGCGGTTGACCATTTGCCATGATTGTGCAGCGCCACCTGAGATCGCTTCTAAAAGTTTGTCAGTATCAAGGCCGGCCTCTACCGCAAAATTCAACCCTTCAGCAAGGCTTTGCACCAGCCCAGATATACAAATTTGATTGACCATTTTGGCCTGTTGGCCTTGTCCGACGCCCCCCATATGAACCACCCGAGCACCATAGCATTGCATTAACGGCAAGGCCTTGGCAAAAGCGGTGTCATCGCCGCCAACCATAACGGTTAACTTACCATTTTCAGCACCAGCTTGCCCGCCGGATACAGGTGCATCAAGTGTCATCACACCAAACTCTTTACCAGCTGCATAAAGCTGGCGCGCCACATCGGCTGAGACAGTGCTGTTGTCAATAAATACAGCCCCTGATTTCATTGCCGGGACCGCCCCCTCATCGCCAAGCGCAACCTCCAGCACATCAGGGTTATCACCAACACAGCAAAACACAAAATCGGCACCAGTCGCGGCAGCTGCTGGGGTAGCGACTTGCACACCAACGTGTTGAGCGACCCAAGTCTCAGCTTTAGCAGAGGTGCGGTTATAAACAGTGACATCGTGGCCAGCTGCAGCAATATGTCCAGCCATTGGAAACCCCATCACGCCCAATCCCAAAAAAGCAATTTTTGCCATATAATCCTCTTTTTACAGCTGTCTGAATGCCGGCCTTTTTCGCACCAAAATCATATTGTTGTGCATTTTGCACCGATTGCACCTGGCCATTTGGCGCCGCCTGTTTATACTGAAACACTGTTCGTGGGTCTACGATCAATTTTAGTTACTTGTTAGGGCAGAAAGCGCCAAAGCCAATGACCGTTTTATCGAACCAGCAAGATATCGATATTCTGATAACCGATGCGGAAATTGCTGCCCGTACAAACCAACTGTCACGCATTATTACCGATCACTTTAAAGGCACCGAACAGCTTGTTGTCGTCGGGCTATTGAGAGGCTCATTCATTTTCATTGCCGATCTTGTTCGCCGCATGGCCTTGCCAGTAGAAGTCGATTTTATGACTGTATCTTCTTATGGCAATAGCACCGAGTCG
>CAJWSS010000100.1:0-5876 GCA_913045915.1 uncultured Alphaproteobacteria bacterium
TTGCGTATCAATGATTTTCTTACCGGATTATTTCTGGGAATTGGCGTTAGACTTATTGATTTCAAGTTGGAATTTGGTCGATTTTACCATGACCAAGACGCCGCAGACGATCCGGTTATTATGCTGGCCGATGAAATCAGCCCGGATAATTGCCGGTTGTGGGACGCACAAACTAATGAAAAAATGGACAAAGACAGATTTCGGCGTGACTTGGGGGGGCTTGTTGAAGCCTATCAAGAAATCGCCAAGCGATTGGGTGTAAACATTCCCGATCTGGACCAATAACCATTCGGACAAACAGGCACTAACCAACTAAAGGCAAAATGATGCAAGCCATAGTGAATATCTCTCTTAAAGAAGGCGTTTTAGACCCGCAAGGACGCGCCATCGCAAGATCGCTGGGCGACCTCGGATTTAGCGAGGTTAATGATGTACGGGTCGGCAAACAGATTTTGTTGGATATTGACGAAACCGACCCGGCCCGTTTACGCCAGCGCGTCGCGCGCATGTGCGAGACGTTGCTGTCAAATACTGTGATTGAAGATTACAGTATCGACATAGCTGACGAAACCTGATCCACCACGCAATTTTCAGCATGTAGCAAATTATGACACTCTCATCTCTGGCATCTCTCCGCGTTGCGATCACAGTATTTCCCGGTTCAAATTGTGACCGTGATATGATGGTGGCGGTTGAACAATTGACCAATCGCCGCCCGGCATTGGTCTGGCATAAAGAGGCAAGCCTCGATCCGGTCGATCTGGTGATCGTCCCCGGCGGCTTTTCATTTGGCGATTATCTGCGCTGTGGCGCGCTGGCTGGCCGGTCACCGATTATGAATGCGGTGATGGATCACGCCGCACGCGGCGGCGCGGTGTTGGGCGTGTGTAACGGCTTTCAGGTGCTGACCGAAACGGGCATGTTACCCGGCGTACTGATCCGCAATGCCGGCCTGCGTTTCAGTTGCCGGATGGTACGTCTGGAAACTGCTGAAACCATGCCATCACCCTTTACCGCGGGGCTGACCGCCGGACAGTCTCTTGATATTCCTGTTGCCCATAATGAGGGCAATTATTTTGCTGATGAGGATACGCTGGACCGGTTGCAAGACAACGGCCAGATTGCCTTTCGCTATGTAGCTGGCAGTGCCGAAGGGCCAGCCAACCCGAATGGGGCGGCGCGCGACATTGCCGGTATTTTGTCAAATAATGGGCGCGTTATGGGCATGATGCCGCATCCAGAACGGGCGGTATCGCCCCTGCATGGCAGTTCTGATGGCGCCACCCTTCTTTCCAAGTCGCTAGAGGCATTGATGTCATGACGCAAAAAGAGCCCTTAATGACCTTTGACGATGCCGCCGCGATGGGTTTGTCGCGTGATGAATGGGACCTGATTTTAAAGCGCCTTGACCGCACGCCAAACCAATGTGAATTGGGTATTTTTTCTGCCATGTGGTCAGAACATTGCTCGTATAAATCGTCAAAGAAATGGCTAAAAACATTGCCTATTGACGGCCCGCAGGTGATCGAGGGGCCAGGTGAAAATGCCGGCGCTGTCGATATCGGCGACGGGCTTGCGGCGATTTTTAAAATTGAAAGCCATAATCATCCGTCATTTATTGAACCCTATCAAGGCGCGGCAACTGGTGTTGGCGGTATTTTGCGCGATGTCTTTACCATGGGAGCGCGGCCGGTTGCCCTGCTCAATGCCTTACGCTTTGGTGAGGCAAGTCATGAAAAAACGCGTCATCTTTTAAGCGGCGTTGTGGCTGGCATTGGCGGATATGGCAATTGTATTGGCATCCCGACTGTCGGCGGCGAAGTCAATTTCGATAAATCCTATAATGGTAATATTTTAGTGAATGCCATGGCTGTTGGCCTTGCCAATAGTGACCGCATCTTTAGATCCGCCGCCACTGGCCCCGGCAACCCGGTGATTTATGTTGGGGCAAAAACTGGGCGCGATGGTATCCATGGGGCGACCATGGCCTCGGCTGAATTTTCAGATGAAACCGAAAGCAAGCGCCCCACCGTTCAGGTTGGCGACCCGTTTACCGGTAAATTGCTGATGGAAGCCTGCCTAGAACTGATGGCATCTGACTCGGTTTTGTCCATCCAAGATATGGGCGCCGCCGGACTGACATCATCATCTGTTGAAATGGCCTCTAAGGGCGGTCTTGGTATGGAGATTGACCTTGACCTGGTGCCGGCCCGTGAAGATGGCATGACAGCTTATGAATTGATGTTATCGGAATCGCAGGAACGTATGCTGATGGTGTTGAAGCCAGATGCCACAGATACCGCACGGGCCATTTTTGATAAATGGGACCTCGATTTCATGCCCATTGGTCAGGTCACCGAAACGGGCCGTTTGGTGCTGTTGAAAGATGGTGGCACAGCATGCGATATTCCGCTGGCCCCATTGGTTGATGACGCACCCGAATATGACCGCCCACAAAACCCGGTACCACAACGGCCACGGCTTGCCAGTGGTGACATAGGCAGTGATCAACCGGTCACCCATGTGCTGAAATCGATGCTTGGCCATGTCGATCTGGCGAGCCGGCGTTGGGTTTATGAACAATATGACAGTGACGTCATGGCCGATACCATTGCTGGGCCGGGTGGCGATGCGGCCTTGGTTCGCGTTCACGGTAGCCAGCGCGGGCTGGCCATCACCACAGATTGCACCCCGCGTTATGTAGAGGCTGATCCCGAAACCGGTGGTGCACAGGCGGTTGCCGAAGCCTATCGCAATATTTGTGCGATTGGTGCACGCCCGCTGGCGATCACCAATAATTTGAATTTCGGCAACCCGGAAAAACCCGACATTATGGCGCAATTGGCCCAATCAGTTGTCGGCATGGGCAAAGCGGCAAAGCATCTTGATACCCCGGTGGTTTCAGGCAATGTCTCTTTGTACAATGAAACCGATGGTATCGCGATCCGCCCATGCCCAGTTATCGGCATGGTGGGGGTGATTGATGATGTGACCATGGCAGTCGGCAGCCGGTTTATTGCCGCAGATCAAGAGATCTTCATTTTAGGCCAAGATGACAGTCAAAATGATGGCTGGCTCGGCGCCTCTCTATACGCCGCACATCATGGTATCACCGCGATCCATGCACCACCGCCAATCGACCTTGTGGCCGAAGAACAAGCCGGTAAACTGCTGATCGAGCTGATTGCCGCCGGCATAATCACCGCCGCCCACGATATAAGCGATGGCGGACTTGCTGTTGCCATTGCCGAAATGACCCTACATTCGTCATTTGGTGCACATATCACCCCCCCGGCCGCTGGTCATCTCCATGGCTGGGCATTTGGCGAGGATCAGGCCCGCTATGTTGTGACCACGGGCGATGGCGCGGCGCTGAGCGAAGCGGCGCAAAACGCTGGTGTAGCCATCAGCAAAATCGGCATAGTGACAGCAAAAACAGAATTGCAATTTGGTGATGATGACACCATATCTGTTGAAGCGTTGAAAAATCTGTCAGAAGGGTGCCTGCCTGCGTTAATGGTAGGGTAACGCCGCCGACACAAAAAAAGACAAAGGACAAGCCAATGGCGATGCAAGCAAGTGAAATCGAAGCGCTGATCAAAGCCGCTTTTCCCGATGCCGTGATCACCATTGAGGATCTGCGCGGTGACGGCGACCATTATGCTTGCCGGGTGGTATCATCTGCCTTTGCCGGTAAAAATCGTGTGCAACAGCACCAAATGGTCTATAACGCTCTGGGGGGGCGTATGGGCGGCGAGTTGCATGCGCTAGCACTCCAGACATCTGCCCCCGCCTAACCGCCGTTTAGTTACACTATTGCAAACCACCTGAAGTGAGGAGCTAAATCATGTTGGACGACGCCTTAAAAACCCGTATCGACAACGAAATTGCCAGTGAATCCGTTGTGCTGTTCATGAAGGGAACACCGGTTTTCCCTCAATGTGGTTTTTCAGCCGCGGTTGTGGGCGTCTTGTCGCATCTTGGGGTAAAATTTCGCGGCATTAATGTGCTTGAAGATGACAGTATCCGCGAAGGCATCAAAGCCTATTCAGATTGGCCGACCATCCCCCAGCTTTATGTGAAGGGCGAATTTGTCGGCGGCTGTGATATCATCCGCGAGATGTATGAGTCAGGCGAGTTGACTGAAATGTTCCAGACACATGGCATTGACGCGCGGCCAAATTAGGCCATTGGCTTTATGTGTCTCGGTCCGGCTCACTATTTTTGACAATTGTATCGGCGATAAAGCTGCGTTCTGACACCACTTCGGCCACACGTATCCGGTACCAATCATAAAATTCCTGGCGGCCAAGCGCTTGTGCCGCCAGATGTTCGGCATGTTGACGCCAGTTGGCAATCGCTTGACGGTCTACCCAATAAGACACAGTGATACCGATACCATCATCCCCTCTTACCGACTCAACCCCTAAAAATCCGGGTTGGCGCTGGGCCAGCCAGACCATGCGGTCAGCCGTCATATCATATATGTCATCACCGCTTAGGCTACGCTGTGCTGTAAAAATCACCGCGAAATAACGCTCAGGCCATCCATTTTTATCAAATGCTGAATCGGTTTCCATCATCTTACCCTGCCCGGCTTGGTTTTTTATTTAGCATCTGTTTGGTCTCGCACCTACTGTCACTGGCACCTACTGTCACTGGCACCTGCTGTCTCTGGCGCGGCTACGGGCCAGCATATGTCCTATTTTTCTAGATAAACCCCTCAGCCGCCTTTTTCAACCGCATGCCCCATGACGGCAAACCACCGGATATTTCTATGGGTTAAGGGTTTTTATGCAGCATTTTTTTAAAATAACACTGACAAAGGGGGCGCGGTTTCAACATCCCCATTACTGGCTACCCATCAGTGCTCCATCAGCCCACAGTCAAACAAACTGCGGCTGATAGGGGCCACGGGCATAAAAAAACCGGGCGGCTGATATCATGCCGCCCGGGGAAATTGACTATTTACATCATCGCAGGCCGCCAACCTGCATCACTTACCGTGAGTAATATTCGACAACCAGATTTGGTTCCATTTGAACTGGATACGGCACTTCGTCCAGAGATGGCACCCGTACAAATTTGGCGCTGAATTTATTGTGATCGGCTTCAACATATTCAGGCACGTCACGTTCAACAGATGCGATGGCATCAAGCACCGCCGGAATGGTTTTTGCTTTGTCTTTTAAAGTGATTTCATCACCGGGCTTCAGCAAAACCGAAGCAATATTACAGCGCTTACCATTCAGCAATACGTGACCATGGTTAATGGTCTGGCGCGCAGAAAACACTGTTGGGACGAGTTTTGCGCGATACAGCACGGCATCAAGACGACATTCCAGAATCCCCACCAGATTTTGGCCTGTATCGCCTTTGCGGCGCACCGCTTCATTATAATATTTTTTAAATTGTTTTTCACCGATATTGCCGTAATAGCCTTTCAGCTTTTGCTTGGCCATAAGCTGCACGCCAAAGTCAGTAGGCTTTTTGCGGCGCTGGCCGTGCTGGCCGGGGCCATATTCACGGGCATTGACAGGTGATTTTGGACGACCCCACAGATTCACACCAAGGCGGCGGTCAATTTTATGTTTCGCGGCATGCCGCTTATGATCAGATTTTGCCATGAACTGGCTCCTTTTCGTTGTTGCCCCGGTAGGGTCACCTCACCATTTTATCGGCAAAGTCACCGGCATCACACCCCGCTGGTGCAATCCACGTTCCCGAGAATGCGCGCAAATTAGGCAGATCACCGGCATTTGTCAACCATCTTTGCGCCGCTGACGCGGCTGGCACTTGGCTGGCACCCGGCTGGCATAAAATCGACCAAACCTAGGATTTACGCTGGCTTGTCAAGGCTTGCAAAATGCCGTGAA
>CAJWSS010000101.1:0-5856 GCA_913045915.1 uncultured Alphaproteobacteria bacterium
ACACAAAACCAGTGCCGTCAAAAAGACAGTAACGAGAAAAGCGGCAAGCAAAAAAGCAGTTGCGAAAAAGGCGACTGTTAAAAAAACCGCTTCGGAATAAGCCACGAAAGCATCATAACACGCCAAATTTTGTAAAAGCCCTTTGGCTAGCGACCCAATACGCGGGCGATGGCTTTGCTTGTATAATCGACCATGGGAATGATCCGCGCGTAATTCATGTGGCGGGGGCCAAGCACACCTACCGCCCCGATCACTGAACGTTCGGCATTGCGATAGGGGGCGATCACCAGCGAACAGCCGGTTGATGCAAATAATTTATTTTCAGCGCCAATGAAAATTTTCACCCCATCACCATCGCGGGTTGCATCCAGCAAACGCAAGGCATTTTCACGCGCATCAAGCGCATCAAACAGCCCGCGGATTTCGGCAAGCTCCTCCATCGCCTGAATATCATCAAGCAGATTGGCTTGACCCCGCATAATCAAGGCGGCACCTGTCCCACCCTCGCCGTCAGACCAAATGCCGATGCCTTGTTCCACCAAACTGGTGGTCAATTCATCAAGTTCGGCGCGGTGCAGGGCAATATCCTCTCGGATTAACGCCGCAGCGGCCCTCATATTGCGATTTGCTAATTTGGCATTCATATAGTTTGCGGCCGTGATCAGCGCCGAAGATGGCAGGCCAGCCGGCAAATCAATGAGACGGTTTTCAACCTGTCCATCAGTCCGCACCAAAACCGCCAATGCCCGGTTCGCCCCAATCGACACAAATTCAAAATGCTGCAGATCAGCCTCGCTTGTCGGTGATAACACCAGACTGGCGCAATTTGACAAGCCAGATAGTGTTTTGCCAGCATTGTCCAAAAGCTGGTTCAGGCTGATACCGCGCGCGGCGCATTCGCTGTCGATGGTTGATCTTTCATCAGACTGCAAATCTCGGTTGAATTCCATAAGGCTATCGACAAACAACCGCAGTCCGGTCTCGGTTGGCACGCGGCCTGCCGATGTATGCGGTGCATATAACAGCCCGGCCTCTTCAAGGTCGCTCATTTTGCTTCGAATTGAGGCGGGCGATAGGTCAAGTTTAGAGGTTTTTGCCAAGCGGCTGGACCCAACAGGCAAACCATCTTCCAGATAGGCCGACACGACTTCATGGAAAATTTCTAAACTGCGCGGCTTTAAGCCCTTTATGCTGGCATCTGTCATAGAGAAAATTTATGCTAGTGCATCTGCAACGGTCAATTACATAAACCTGTTGTGGCGGTTATATTTTTTTGACGGCAACAAATCATGGCCCGAAGCCCAATCTTTGACCTTTCACGATAGGAACCCATTTATGTCACGTCCATCAGGCCGCACCTCTGACCAGCTCAGGTCAATTTCATTAGACCCTTCGGTTGCGTTACATGCGGAAGGGTCTTGCCTCGCCAAATTTGGCAATACCCATGTGTTCTGCACGGCCTCGCTTGATGAACGGGTGCCGCCATTTCTGCGCAATAGTGGCCGCGGCTGGGTCACTGCTGAATATGGTATGTTGCCGCGATCCACACATAGCCGGATGGATCGTGAAGCGGCCCGCGGCAAGCAATCTGGCAGAACATTGGAAATTCAACGGCTGATTGGCCGGTCATTGCGGGCTGTTACTGATCTCGAAGCGCTTGGTGAACGGCAGATTAAAATCGACTGTGACGTTATTCAAGCTGATGGCGGTACACGCACAGCGGCCATCACCGGTGCATGGGTTGCCTTGCGCCTTGCCTGTGAAAAATTGCTTCTTGCCGGGGCCATAACAAAATCACCCTTAACCGGTCAGGTAGCGGCCATTTCCTGCGGCGTTTATCAAGGCACGCCGGTTCTCGATCTTGATTATGATGAAGACAGCGCCGCTGAAATTGATGCCAATTTTATCATGACCGCGGATGATCAGCTTGTTGAAGTGCAAGCCACCGGCGAAGCCCATCCCTTTTCGCGGGCAACGCTTGATGCCATGCTCGATCTAGCCAGTGCGGGATGCAACGAAATTTTCCAACTACAGCAACAAGCCGTAAGAGCCGCCCAATAATATCATGCATCCCAAATTGCTGACTGTGAAAGCCTAGATTTATGAAAATAATCCGCCAATTTGCTGAAGATAAATTGGTCATTGCCACCCATAACAAAGGCAAGTTGCGCGAAATAAAGGCGTTATTTGATGGGTTTGACTTTGCCGTTATTTCAGCCGGCAGTCTTGGTCTGGCCGAACCTGAAGAAACCGAAACAAGCTTTCGGGGCAATGCCTTGCTAAAAGCCCGCGCCGCCGCCAGCGCCGCAACCATGCCTGCACTGGCAGATGACTCAGGCCTTGTGGTTACCGCACTTGATGGCGCGCCCGGCATTTATTCAGCCCGCTGGGCTGGCCCCGATGGTGATTTTGATAAGGCCATGCAACGTGTCCATGACGAATTAACAAAAACCAATTTAAGTGATATGTCAGCGCATTTCATCTGTGCCCTAGCGCTTGTCTGGCCTGATGGTGACGAAATATGCGTAGAAGGCCGGGTTGACGGCCAGATCATATGGCCACCGCGTGGCGCGTTTGGATTTGGCTATGATGCGATTTTCCAACCTGACGGCCATAGCCAGAGCTTTGGCGAAATGGACCCTGCCGCCAAACATGCCATGAGCCATCGCGCCGATGCATTTGCCCAGCTAATCGCGCAGGTTTTTGCCCCACAACATGCCAGCTAGCGCGCCAAAACCAGACCTTGGTTTATATGTCCACTGGCCATTTTGCCGGAAAAAATGCCCCTATTGTGATTTTAATTCACATGTCAGTACGACAGATGACAGCGACGCCTTTGGCACAGCGTTATGTCTTGAAATGTCTTATATGGCCAACATGTTACCTGACCGCCGCGCGCTGAAAAGCATATTTTTTGGTGGCGGAACACCATCTTTGATGCCACCAGCCGTAATTGGCAAAATTATCACCCACGCAGAAAACACGTTTGGCTTTGCCCCGATGATCGAAATCACCGCCGAGGCCAACCCAACATCTGTCGAAGCCAACATAATGACCGAATTTTACCATGCTGGGGTGAACCGCGTCTCGATGGGTGTTCAGTCTCTTGATGATGACATATTAAAATTTTTAGGGCGTGAACATAGTGTGGCCGAAGCATTGTCAGCACTAGAAACCGTCCGGCATAGTTTTGATAATCTCTCGATTGATCTGATTTATGCAACCGCTGGGCAGACCATAAAGGCTTGGCAAAATACCCTGTCACAAGCCTTGGCTTTTGATGTGCCACATCTGTCACTTTATCAGCTAACCATTGAACCGGGCACAGTGTTTTATACCCGCCAGCGCCATGGTGAAACGCTCAATCTTGATGATGATCGCGCGGCTGATTTATATGATTTAACCCAACATATGACAGCGGCGGCTGGCTTGCCGGCATATGAAATTTCCAACCATGCCAAACCCGGTGCCAAATGCCAGCATAATATGAATTATTGGCGCGCGGCTGACTGGGTTGGCATTGGCCCGGGCGCGCATGGCCGGTTCACCATAACCGCTGATAATTCCGCAAATCTGCAACGTGTTGGCACAGCCACGCGCCGTAGCCCAGCCGGTTGGTTGCAGGCTGTTAAGACACAGGGCCACGGGATCGACACCCATACCCATGATGCCGCCGATGCATTTGCCGCCGAAATGATCATGATGGGGCTCAGACTAACCGATGGTGTGCATATTCAGCAGATCGAAAATATTTGTGGGCCGCGGGATGGCTGGCTTGACCATGGCGCGGTGAAGCAAGCGATTGAAGACGGGTGGCTGGATGGAAACCAAACTGCTGACAACGGCATGGTGACAGCTTTGCGTGCCACGGAAGCCGGGCGGTTACGCCTGAACCACATCATTGCGATGATTTTACGCTGATCTTGCCCCGCAAAAATCAGATTTTGTCCGGGTCAGATTTTGTCCGGGGCGGCTTTAATAATTTTTGACTGACCATTTCGAATTTGCCGTAATTCAAACGCCCGCACATTACTGCCGTCAGGCAACAGCCTGAACGCACCGCTATAACCCTGAAATCCTTTGTTTGTGACCAGCTTTTGTGCCCAGTAGCCAGCAGGTGACAATGTCGGGCCAGCATCTTGTTTAGACAAGGCCGCTACCAACGCCAAGGCGTCAAACCCTAAACGGCTTAATTCACCCGGAGTTTGCCGCCAAATAGCCTGCCAGCTGGTAATGAATTTTGCGTCAAACTGGCTGGGACGGATCGCAAATATACCGCCTTGAAGTGAGGGCTCATTCAACAATTGCGCTTGGTTCCACAATGCATTGCCAAGAAACAACGCCCGGTCAGGCCCGACATCATAATACGCCAATAACGGCGCGGTGCGGAGCGCAAATTCCGGATCGCCAGCAAAAATAACCGCATCAAACGGACTGTCCGCTGGTAATTCATCTGGGGCTGGCGGCTGATATCGGCTGAATTCACGGATGGCTTGTTTCAAGCTATTCTCATCCGTCACTTCAGCATCGCTTAGAATGCGCACCGCCTCAGGCTGCAGACCAAAATCATCCAGCCGGCTGGTGGCATGGGCCAGCAATCTCTGCCCAAACGCCGCGTCCTGCGCGATGATGGCAAATTTACTTTTGCCCAGACCAACAGCATGGCCAAGCAAACCATCAAGCTGTTGTTCTGGAAGATATCCCAAAAGCCAGCTGTCAGGCGCGACCACCGCCCGGTTATTCGATAACAGCAACATAGGGATCTGATGCTGTGCGGCAACGGACCGCGCCGCTAATACCGCTGGGGTAAATAACGGGCCAATGAAGATATCAACATTATTTTCCACCCCAGTCAGCGCCGCATCAGCCGCCTTTTCGCCGCCCATCGTATCTAAAAATAGTACCTGCACATTTTTATTTGTTGCTTGGAACAGCGCCATTTCAGCACCACGCCTGATTTCATCACCAAGCGCCGCATAGGGCCCGGTTAACGGCACCAACAGGCCAACACGCAATTGCCCATCTTGTTTTGCTGGCAATTTAAATGCCGGTTCTAATGCAGGCGGGGCCACCTGACTTGACAGCAACGCAAAAGCAGCTTCTAACGCGTCCTCTGTCAAGGATGGGTCTTGGCCCTCTGGAACAACAGGATCAACCGGTAATGACGGCGCCGGGCCAGTTTGAATCTGCCAGATAATCGTATCAATCACACTGGTGGCAACATCAATTTGACTGTCATCTGATAAACCGGCGCCGGACCCTTGTTGCAACGGATTTCCAGCATCAAGACTGCTGGTCACTGCCGGGTCATTATCACCTTCAACCCCTGATGATTGGGGATTTGTCGATATTGCGCTTGGCGCTATAGCGGATCGCCGGATCACGATATCTGATGAGGGTGTGCCAGCAGAAGATGATAATGCGGGTGGGTTTTTTGCAGGCGCACATGCCGCCAGCAGTGACGTGCTGAGCACCACGCCAATCAAAAGCTTGCCTGCTACTGACCTAAGGGCCAAGAATTGGCTGGCCCTATTCACACCGCACCTCCCATTACCCTTTTTGCTTTTGATCTGTCCCAGCCGCATATCCTGTTCCGCTGTGAAATTCTTAACCAGCGCTATGCTACATGAGGCCCATAGAGATAAACAAGCCCAGCGATTTAAGATAATTTTTTGCCGGGCGGGTAGTGTAAGGCGAGGATTATAAGCTTGTGGTGCGTGAAATGGCGGTTTTATACTCTGCCAAGTGCGCACTGATGCGGCAGGGCAATGGCCCATGCTGGACCCGTATCAGACCAGAACCGGTAACAGACAAGGACCGGTATCAAGAAAGGATGATCATGGCGGTAAAACCCGG
>CAJWSS010000102.1:0-5846 GCA_913045915.1 uncultured Alphaproteobacteria bacterium
TGACATTTGATGATGTGACCGATTTGTTGAGCGCACAGCGCAAGGCGGCGTGGTCAGATATTGCCCGGCGCATTGCGCATGAAATCAAAAACCCACTGACCCCCATTCAGTTAGCATCAGACCGGCTAAGGAAAAAATTCAAACCAAAATCAGCGGCTGATTCTGAACGGTTTGAAGAATATGTTGATATCATTTCGCGGCAAGTTGACGATATCGGCCGCATGGTCGATGAATTTTCGGCGTTCGCACGTATGCCGCAACCGGTGATGGAGGCTGGATCGCTTTATGATCTCGTGTCTGGCCAGATCACGCTTTTTGAGTCCAAAAAACTTCAAATCTCGTTGGAAGTTGATAATGGTCAAAGTGACTATGTGATTATTTGTGATCCCGGGTTGTTGCGCCAAGCCATAACAAATTTGTTGCAGAATGCGCGGGAAAGTTTGCTTGAAAATAACGTAAAATCACCGCATATCACTCTGCTCTTGCAGGAAACTGATGACGACACAATTTTGACCATTAGCGATAATGGGCCGGGCTTTCCTGATATGGACATCGCACAGCTTCTGGAGCCTTATGTGACAACGCGGCAAAAAGGCACCGGGCTAGGACTTGCCATCGTCAGTAAAATCATGGATGACCATGCAGGGCGGATGGAACTTGGTGCGGCAGAGTCCGGTGGTGCCAGCGTCAAACTGTGGTTCAAACGCCCACAATCGGACAAGGCATAAACCATGGCGACAGATATTTTAATTGTCGATGACGAGCGTGACATCCGGTCATTGATCAGCATGACGCTTGAAGATGAGGGCTATGCGACAAAACAGGCGGCGGGCGCCGCTGAGGCGCGGAATTTGTTGCTGTCAGAACCGCCAAAACTGGCCATTTTGGATATCTGGATGCGTGATTCTGATATGGATGGGCTGGAATTGCTCGAATGGTCGAAATCCATCTACCCAGATTTGCCAATCTTGATGATTTCCGGACATGGCACCATTGAAACCGCGGTTCAGGCGATTCGCAATGGCGCTTATGATTTTATCGAAAAGCCGTTTAAGGAAGAACGGTTGTTGATGATGGTGGCGCGCGCGCTTGAGAGTGCAAAATTAGCGCGTGAAAACACCGAATTAAGGGCAAAGATGACCGATGGTGTGGCCCCGGAATTGGTCGGCAAATCAGCGGTGATGCGAGGTATCCGTCAATCAATTGATAAAATTGCACCAACGGCAAGCCGGGTGCTTGTTAATGGGCCAAGTGGCAGTGGCAAAGAATTGGCCGCACGTTGTATTCACAATAAGTCAGACCGTCGAGATGAGCGGTTTGTTGTGGCAAATTGTGCGCGTCTAGCGTCAGAACGGGTGGATGCTGAATTATTTGGTTCGGAAAGCCTGCAGAGCCATCGCCGGGTCGTTGGGCTTTTTGAGCAGGCACATAAAGGCACCTTATATTTTGACGAAATATGCGATTTGCCGCTGGAGACGCAGGGTAAAATTGTGCGTGCGGTCAATGAACAACGGTTCCGCCGGGTTGGTGGCAATACCGAAGTTGTTGTTGATGTGCGGGTGATTTCAGCATCAAGCCGTGATCTTGCCGCTGAAATAAGCGCCGGGCGCCTGCGTGAGGATCTTTATTACCGGCTTGGCGTTGTGCCATTGACAATGCCCCCACTGGCACAGCGCCGCGAGGATATTCCGCTTCTTGCCAAGCATTTCACCGCATTGGTGGCAAAGCGGCTTGGGGTCTTGCCGTTTAAAATAAGCGATGAGGTTTTGGCCGCGATGCAGGGCTATAGCTGGCCGGGCAATGTCCGCCAGATCCATAACGTGATTGAAACTATGCTCATTTTGGCGCCGAATGACCGCAATGAGCCAATTGATCTGGATTTGCTGCCAGCAGAAATACACAACGTGACGCGGTCTGGCGACGAGACTGAAATGGATACGCTGATGGGGCTGCCATTGCGCGGGGCGCGTGAAGAATTTGAACGGGCCTATCTGGTCACACAATTGCATAGATTTGACGGTAATGTATCGCGCGTGGCAAGTTTTATTGGCATGGAGCGTTCCGCATTGCACCGCAAATTAAAAGCGCTGAATATCGCCTCGGATTATCAGGAAGGGGAGCGTAAGGAATGAAAATTGTAATTTGTGGCGCCGGACTTGTCGGCAGTGCCATAGCCTCGCACCTGTCCGAAGAACATAATGATGTGACAGTAATTGATGCTTCAGCCGAGAATATTCAACGCATCACTGATCATTACGACGTGCATGGTGTTGTTGGTGTGGCCTCACATCCGGACCGGCTGGCCGAAGCTGGCGTGCGAGATGCCGAGCTATTAATTGCTGTGACCGAATCTGATGAGGTGAATATGGTGGCGTGTCAGATCAGCCACAGCATTTTTAACACCCCGGTCAAAATTGCGCGGATCCGCAATAACGCTTATCTCGATCCAGCCTATGCGGCATTATATGGTGACGGCAATTTGCCCATCGATCATATCATTTCGCCAGAAGCGGAAGTATCGGCGTCAATCAGCAACCAATTGCGCGTGCCGGGGGCATTTGATGTCAAAAATATGTGTGATGGCAAAATGAACCTTGTCGGGGTGCTGTGTACAGCTGATAGCCCCACGGTCGGCACGCCATTGCGGCATTTGACCAGCCTGTTTCCGGACTTGGCGCTGACTGTTTTGGCAATCATTCGCGATGGCGCGGTCATTCTGCCGCGATCGGGTGCAGAGGCCATGCAAATCGGTGACCGGGTATATTTTGTTTGTGACAGTGCCCATCTTGAGCGGGCTATGGCCAGCTTTGGTCATGAGGAAGATGAAGCGCGTTCGGTGGTGATTGCCGGTGGGGGCAGTATCGGTATGATGCTGTCACGCGAAATTGAAGCGCATTTTTCCAATACCCACAACCGGATCATTGAGCTTGACCCGACCCGCGCCCGTTATTTGGCGCAGGAGCTGGAAAATACCGATATCATCAATGGAGACGCGCTAGACAGCGCTATTTTGCGCGAAGCCAGTGTGCATGCGACCGAGACATTTGTTGCCGTTACTGAAGATGATGAGGTTAATATTTTATCAGCGTTGCTGGCGAAAAGAACTGGGGCTAAACATGCGGTGGCGCTGGTGAATATTCCGGGCTTTATTCCGCTTGTCGGGACGCTTGGCGTAGACGCCGTCATTAACCCGTCACAAATCACCGTTTCATCGATTCTTGAGCATGTACGGCGGGGCCGTATTCGTGATGTGCATCCGATTGTTGAGGACCTTGGTGAGGTGCTAGAAGCCGAGGCGTTGCCGTCATCCTTGCTTGTTGGTAAGCCGTTGCGAACAGCAAAAATTCCAAAAGGGGTAGCCATCGGCGGCATTTTACGTGATGGTACTGTGATGGCTGTTCGCGGCGATACGGTAATCGAAGCCGGTGATACAGTGATTATTTTTGTGACGCGTGGCAAAATTGCGCAGGTTGAGAAATTATTGTCAGTGCGGCTTGATTTTTTCTAGATAATGGCGGGTAAGAGCCTGTCCATGATAGGGGTGCCGTGGTGATGAGTGGGGAGGACGAAATGGCCAGTGATAAGAGCCGTAATCTACAAGAAGTGTTTTTGAACAACGTCAGAAAATCGCATGTGGCGGTCACAGTATTTCTGGTAAATGGTGTTAAATTACAAGGCATTATCACCTGGTTTGATAATTTCTCTATTTTGCTGAAACGTGATCAGCATGTCCAACTAGTCTATAAACACGCGATTTCGACAATTATGCCGGTCTCATCAGTTCAGTTGCAGGAATTTGATGAAGAGGATTTAACCCAAGACGGTGAGTGATGTGGCCGGGGGTGAACCGATAGGACTGCCAGCGGTCGATGACGCGTTGCGACCGCTTGTTGCTGATTACCTTCAAGCCGCCGCAGAGACGTTCATTCTGCCCAAATTTGGTAATTTGCAGAGCGCTGATATTGGCGTTAAGACCGGGCCCCATGACCTTGTGACTGTGGCTGACAAAAATGCCGAATCTTGGTTGGCACCGCGGTTACAGGACTTGCAAGCGGGGCATTGTATCGGTGAAGAGGCGGTCGCAGAAACACCTGTATTGAGGCAATATGCTGGTGATGGGTATGCTTGGGCCATTGATCCAATCGATGGCACAAATAATTTTGTAAATGGGGTACCAGATTTTTGTAGCATGGTTGCCCTGATGTGGAATGGCGTGCCATTGCAATGCTGGATTTGGTTGCCGATCGAAAAAGCACTCTATTACGCGGCGGCTGGATCTGGTGCGTATTGTTATCGAGATACAACTAAGACCCCGCTCAAAATCAGCCAACCGCCGGTTGACCCGCTTGTCATGCGCGGGTCGGGCAATACAAAAGGGCTGGAAGAACCCTATAAAAGCGCGGTGCTGACCCGTATGCGCACGATTGCCGGGCGGCACTATATTGGCAGTGCCGGTGTGTTGGCGACACGTATCGCAGAAGGCACAGAGGATTTTTTGATGCATGGCCGGGCGACCCCATGGGATCATGCCCCGGTTGATTTATTATGCCGTGAGGCCGGCGGGCATGCGGCGATGGTCACCGGTGCCAAACCATTTAATGCCGTTGATGACGGCCCGATTATGGCGGCGTCTAGCCTTGTTGGTTGGCAACAGCTTCACCGCCACATATGGGCATGAAAAGCGATAGTGAACCGATTTTGCAACTGTTAGCGTTTGGCTGTTTTTGCGTCCTGCCACAGCTTTTCCATGTCTTCGAGTGTTGATTCAGAGATTAATTTTCCATCTAAATCAAGTTGTTGTTCTATATAATTAAACCGTTCTTCGAACTTCTTATTACAGCCAATCAAAGCCGTTTCCGGATCAACCCCAGCCTTGCGCGCCAAATTCACTGCGACAAATAAAAGATCGCCAACTTCGTCGCTTAGACGTTGTTTGTTTTGCGGTGTGGCTTCGAGTTCAGCGGTCAGTTCGGCGGCTTCTTCATGCATTTTATCGATAATTTGTGCAATGTCAGGCCAGTCAAACCCGACGCTGGCGGCACGTTTTTGCAATTTCAAAGCCCGTTGCATCGGTGGCATGCCAACTGGAATGCCAGCCAAAACGCCATTTTGCCCTTTCGCCGCGCGTTCGGCTTTTTTGATGTCTTCCCATAATTGGCGTTGCTCGTTGACTTTGGGCGTTTTGCCGTCACCAAACACATGCGGGTGGCGGTTAATCATTTTGTTAGAAATCGATTTGGCCACATCGGCAAGCGTAAAACTGCCTTCTTCTTCGGCGATGCGGGCGTGAAACACAACCTGCAACAACAAATCGCCTAACTCATCGCAAAGGGCTTCACGATCGCCGCTTTCAATGGCGTCAGCAACCTCATAGGCTTCTTCTATGGTGTAGGGTGCTATGCTGGCAAAATCCTGTTTCACATCCCACGGACACCCGGTTTCCGGGTCACGTAACTTGGCCATGATGGTGATGATGTTTTGAAGTTGTTCAACTGTATCTGACATGTCGTGGATGCTAGCAAAACTGACCGTCACAGGAAACGAAATTCGGCTGATAATGCGGTTTGAAAAACAACATAATGCGATCTGGCAAATGATATCGCTACCTATTGAAAGCGAATGCTAAATTGGTGTAAACAGAGCAAATACAGCGTGCGGATGTTGCAAACCAAACGCTTGTACCATCATCCATAGGACCGCGAGCCCGATGACACAGACAGATAACACACATAACGTCTCAAAGCCGGGCCTGTTTGGCCGTATTCGTGCGTGGTTTTTTACCGGGTTACTGGTCACCGCGCCGGTATTGCTGACGGTCTATATCACCTGGGCGGCTATTAAACTGA
>CAJWSS010000103.1:0-5842 GCA_913045915.1 uncultured Alphaproteobacteria bacterium
GCATTGCTGCCGTTATGAATACGACTACCTGATGCAGCTTTATCTGGCAAGCATATGTCATGATTTTGTGTTTAAAATTCCTATGCGTGCCGGGTAATTTGCCCGCCATGTGCTGGCCAATGGGGGCGGGTGGCAATATCACGTGTTTGACAGGCACTGCATCGCATATGGTGGCCAATTTCTGGGATGGGATATAGTGGGCCAAGCTTAGCTATCAATATGGCTGGGTCAAGCGCTCCGTTGTGACCACATCTGTTGCACCAACAAAAGACAAGCAGGCCATCTTGCTGCATATCAGCAAGGGTGGCCGGCTGTACCGGTTCAGATTTGGCGGTATCAAGAGATTTATACCAGCCCATAGGCCAGCCCCCATCGTCGTACTATTAATTTGTTCACTATTTGTTCTAATTTAGGGTTGATTGAGGGAATTGGCAAGAGGCAGAGTAATATTTACAAAAATAATGTGATGAGGATATGGTATTTTAGTGCAAAGCAGATACCAGTTTTGGTAAACGGTTAAAATAACTAATAATGTCGGTTAACGAAGTGGCTTTGAGCAGGGTTTTTTGGCGATCCCGTAAAATAAATCTTGCTGATTCCTTTGGGTGCCGCTGTTGTTTTTCGATTACAAACAGCGGTGTCTCATGGGTGTGTCTAAAAATGGAAAATGCCGCTGTGCCCGGCATATGATCAATCGCATAATCGCGCCATTCACCACAGGCAACACGGCCACTATATGTTGCAAGTATTTGTCCTAATTCGCTACGATTAAAAAAAAGCGGTTTACGGAGTTTTCTTGGACTTGTGATACCCGACATGCGACCCGACTAGCACCGATTTTATTAGTGGCTGTTTTCTGTTTAAGCCGTTATGTTGAGACAGCTTGGCACCAAGGTCAATAAAGCTGTGGCATTTTATGTAAAAGAATTGCTATTAACGGTGGCGATGACCAGATTTAAGAGGCCTGATCTGATTGACCAAATCTGGATGATTGGCGCAGGCATGGATGTAAAACCCGTAAAAGCACCGCATGATAGGCGGTGTTTTTTCCAGATGTAGATAATTTGATGGCTGATATTTTTGATGAAATTGACGAAGATCTGAAACGCGACCAGATGCAGATGTTGTGGGCGCGCTATGGCAAGATAGTAATGGCGGTCGTGGCGGCGATTGTGTTGCTTGTGGCCTTGCGTCAGGGCTATACCGCTTGGCAAACCAGCCAGTCTGAAGCGTCAGCCAGCGCCTATCAGCAAGCGTTAAAAAGCGATGATGTTGTCGCCGCTCTTGAGGCAGGGCGTGGGCAGTTAACAGATGGCTATGCCATGTTGGCGCAATTCCAGATTGCGGCTGAACAAGCGGCCGCTGATGATTTTACCGCGGCAGAGGCAAGTTATTTGGCTTTGGCGTCTGATGCTTCTTTGGACCCGCTTTACCAGCAGGCGGCAACATTATTGTCGGTGATGGTTGCGCCGCAAGACGCTGATGTGGCCGCATTGGCGGCGCGCCTGTCTGATTTAGAAACGGCCGCTGGGCCATGGCAGGCAATGGCATTGGAAACCGGGGCTGGCTTGGCATTGCGTGCTGGCAATACCGATGCCGCGGTGGCAAAATATAAAAGACTGATGGATATGGCTGATGTGCCGGCCGGCATGCGTCAACGTGCCGAACGTATGATTGTCATGTTAGGTGACTAGTCAGCGTTAAAACTCTGGCGTGGTTGGAGACAATATGACGGCTTTTATCACAATTTTAAATGCAACAGCCGGTGGCAAAGTGGCCTGCGGCGTGCCGCGCAAACTTGTGACGATGCTGGCCTGTTTTGGCGTGTTTGGCATGGCTGGCTGTTCTGAGCCAGAACTGGTGTTGCCGGGTGAGCGGATCGCTGTCACGCAACAAGTTGAACATCTGTCTGCCAATCAACAAGCGATGGCTGAAGGGGCCGGCTTGTCGGCTCCCTTGACCACGTTAACAGCATCGCATCCCGGTTTAAATGCCGGGCATGCTGGCGGTCATTTGGCACTGGATTTGCCGTTGGACGAACGCTGGGATGTTGAGATTGGCACTGGTGGTGATGAATTTGTTGAATTGGCGGTGCCGGTGGTTGGCGCTGGGCACGTGTTTGCGGTATCTGCATCTGGCGAGGTATCAGCCATAGAGATTGAAACAGGCAATCTGTCATGGCGGGTGTCTATTGAAGATTTTGAAGATGATGTGATCCCGGGTATCGCTGGCGGTTTGGCCATCAGTGGGTCAACAGTTTTTGTCCATGGCGGCGGTCACAATCTGGCCGCGCTGTCGGTTGAAGATGGCAGTGTAATTTGGTCGCAGAGATTTCAACTGCCACTGCGTGGTGGGCCAACGGTCTATGCAAAAAAAGCACTTGCCGTGACTGATATTGACGCCAATTTATTCATGTTGCGCATTGATAATGGATCGGTGTTGTGGGACCGAGCCGGACTGCCATCAGGAACCATCGTCTATGGTGCACCGTCACCGGCAATTTATGACAATCAAATAGCGGTAGCGGCCCATGGCGGCGAACTCAGCTTGCTAGATGCAGATAATGGTGACGTCATTTGGTCAGATAATCTGGCCACATTCAACCCGCGAACACCGCTTCAAGGACTAGGTGATATCCGCGCTCATCCGGTACATGATGGCGGGCTTGTTTTTGCGGTCAGCCAGTCTGGACGCACCGCCGCTTTTGCTGTGCGGTCTGGTTTGTTGTTATGGGAACTACCAATTGGTGGTATTGAGATGCCATGGGTTGCCGGCGACAGCGTGTTTATCGTTACGCTTGATGGCCGCCTTTATGCCATTCGCCGCAATGATGGGGCGATCAGATGGGTGGCTGAACTGCCCGGGGCGTTGCCGATAGGGGCGGTGGCCGCCGAAGATATTCCGCGTTATGTTGGGCCGGTTGTTGCGGCTGGCAAAGTCATTATTGTTGCCGAAGATGGTAATATATTGCTGTTTAACGCTGATACAGGCGCGCTTGAAGATGAAGCTGATGTTGGCGGGCGCATCGTTACGGCCCCACAACTGGCCGCTGGTATGATGTTTGTTCTGGATAACAGCGGCACGCTCACCGCTTTTGATTAAGATCGGTCACAGTTAATGCGCATGACATTTGCTATTGTTGGCCGACCAAATGTTGGCAAGTCAACATTGTTTAACAGGCTGATCGGGCGACAACATGCCATTGTTGATGACCAGCCTGGGGTCACGCGTGACCGGCGCGAGGGTGAGGCGCATCTGGCGGGGCTTGTATTTCGCGTGATAGACACCGCCGGGCTTGAAGATGCAGACCGTGATACGCTTGAAGACCGGATGCGCCGTCAAACCGAAATGGCGATCAAAGAGGCTGATGTCACGCTTTTGGTGATTGATGCCCGCGCTGGCGTGACCCCGATTGATAAATTCTTTGCCGGTGAAATCCGCAAATCTGGCACGCATGTGATTTTGTTGGCGAATAAATGTGAGGGCAAGGCCGGGGCGTCGGGTCTTGCCGATGGCTGGAGCCTTGGACTGGGGGAGCCTATCCCCATTTCGGCGGCCCATGGTGAAGGGCTTGTGGATTTGCATGATGCGCTTCTTGAGGCCGCCAGAGCGCTTGGAATGGAGGCGGTGTTACTGGGTGAAATGGCGGCTGATGAAGACGCCACCAGCACGAACGACGCCCAAGATGAAAAATATGATGATGACGGCAACCCGCTTGATAGTTGGGTTGATGATCAAGCCCAACTGCCGATGCGGATCGCGATTGTGGGGCGTCCGAATATGGGCAAATCAACGCTAATCAATAGTTTTCTTGGCGAGGACAGGCTGTTAACGGGCCCGGAAGCCGGCATCACCCGGGATGCCATTGAGCTTGATTTTGCGTTCAAAGGCCAGCTCTATAAGCTGGTTGACACCGCCGGCATGCGGCGGCGTGCGCGGGTGGCTGATAAAGTTGAAAAGCTGATGGTTGATGATGCGTTGCGGGCGATCCAGTTTGCGCATCTTTGTGTGCTTCTTGTCGATGCCACCGAACCGCTTCACAAACAAGATCTGGCGATTGCCAGACTGATTGAAGATGAAGGACGGGCGATTGTCATTGGGGCCAATAAATGGGATGCGGTGCGCGACCGACAGGCCGCGCATGCACAAATTTCTGATCGATTACAGACATCACTGGCACAGTTACGCGGTGTACCAGTGGTGCAGATTTCGGGGCTTCATAAAAAGGGTTTGTCAAAACTGCTTGAAGCCGCTGAGGAGATGTACAGAATCTGGAATATGCGGATTTCGACAGGGCGGCTTAATCGCTGGCTTGAGACAATGTTAGAAGCACACCCCCCACCGCTTGTCGAAGGCCGGCGTCTTCGCATCCGCTATATGACGCAAATTAAAACCAGGCCGCCAACATTTGCCTTATTTGTCAGCCGTCCAGCAGATCTGCCAGAGAGCTATTTACGCTATTTAACCGCCGGATTACGCGCGGATTTCGGCCTGCGCGGTATCCCGATCCGTATGGTGATGCGCAAGCGTGAAAACCCGTTTGCCCCGTCATAAACTGGCCTTCAGCGCGCTGTATGCGCCTTGTGACCGGCTATCGAATCCAAAAATTGAAATAAAGATGTAAGAAGCGCGGTGACACGCGCCGCGCCGCTTGCGTCAATTTGATATGGACGCCGCATATAAAGCGACCGGTTGATCTCAATTTGCACAGATTGGCCCGGGCCGGTCGCTTTGCCATAATGGCTGGTGATATAGCCGCCAGCATAAGGGGTGTTCCAGCCAATCGTGAAATTTTTGGACCGGATAAAATCATCAATCTGTTTGCCAATAGAAGGCGCTAACGTGCGTCCATGGCAATCACCAAGAATGATATCAGGTAACTGCCGGTTATATTGGTCGGTGGCCGGCATTGAATGACAATCGACAAGAAGATAATGACCATGAGTATCGACGGCGTTGCCGAGTAATTGCTGTAACTTGTCATGGTATGGGCGGTAGGCACGCTGGATACGGCGATTGACCACATCAACCGGTAACTGCCGGTCATGAATGGGCGCGCGGGCACTTGTCAGACGGGGCAATAATCCATACCCAGCTATCACTTTACGGGTTTGTTTGGCCGCTGTTACCGGTTCATCAAACATGGCTTGATCAAGTGCGTCATCCGGCCGGTTAACGTCAATATAGGCACGGGCAATGTGATTGCAGATGCCGCCAATAGTGGTGTGACGCAAATCATCAAGCAGGGCATCGACCGCAAAATCTTCCAAATCGCGTAATGCCTCTAGGCCAAGTGATCCGGCGGCGACCAGTTCTTCGGGATAATGACGTCCAGCATGTGGGCATGACACAATGACCGCGCTGCGGGCTTTTGTTTCAGCCATTGCGGCAGTGCCAAGCAGACGAAAGGGGGCCGGATGGTCATGCGGGGAAGATGATATGATGCGGGCGTCTAAGTCAGCATCCGCTATGGTATCATCAGATGATCTATGGCTAGGCGGTGCGACTGCCGCATCAAAAAATGAATGTCCATCACTGCCACGCATAACAACAAAACGCTACCCTGCCATGGTGCGTATCGCAATCATCAATGCGGCCCCTGTGACAAAAAACCACTGTTTTGATGGGATGGTTAAGGCTTTTGATAAAGCCACTAACTATTTAGTTCATACACCGTTATGAGGATCAGGCGAAAAAAGCTTGATAAGCGCCGCCGCATGGTGCAGATATAGCGCGTCATCACATATTATGAAGGTCGCTGACCAATGTGATGCCGATAAAAATGCGTGGGGCGTGTAGCTCAGCGGGAGAGCACTACGTTGACATCGTAGGGGTCACAGGT
>CAJWSS010000104.1:0-5799 GCA_913045915.1 uncultured Alphaproteobacteria bacterium
AAAATGCAACCGCGCTATAATATTCTGCTTCGTGATGACAAAAGCCTGCCGCAAATTTTGCTAACTGCCGATCATGAATTTGGCCAATTAACCAAACATCGGGGTCGCAAAACCCGCAAGGGGGATTATTTCGGGCCCTTTGCCTCTGCCGGGTCGGTCAATCGCACAGTCACCGATCTGGCCCGCGCCTTTATGTTGCGCACCTGTTCAGATTCGGTTTTCAGCAGTCGAACCCGCCCGTGCCTGCAATATCAGATTAAACGCTGTTCCGGCCCTTGCGTTGGACTTGTTAGTCAAGCTGATTATGCCAAGCAGATGTCACAGGCACGCCGGTTTTTAAATGGTGACTCTGCTGATATTCAGCGTGAATACGCACAACGCATGCATGCCGCGGCCGAAATATTAGATTTTGAATCCGCCGCGATTTGGCGCAATCGTATTCGTGCACTTACTGGCATTCAGGCCAATCAAGACATTAATATTCCGAATGTGCCTGATGCTGATATTATTGCCATTGCCCGCAGTGGCGAACGCAGTTGTATTCAGATTTTTTTCATTCGCGGCGGGTCTAATTATGGCAATCGATCATATTTTTTAACCCATCTTATAGATACGCCAGCCGATGAGATTATCAGTGCCTTTATCGGTCAATTTTATGAAGACAAAGAACCGCCGGCCAATATTTTCCTTAGCGATTTGCCCCAAGACACAGATTTGTTGACCAAAGCCTTGTCGCGCGCCGCCGGCCGGCGTGTACGGTTGCAATGCCCGGAACGCGGTGCCCGACGTAAAGTGACTGCCATGGCGGTTAAAAATGCTGAAGAAGCGCTGGCGCGTCATCTTGCCAATGCCTCGTCGCAAAGGCGGCTTCTTGGTGAACTCGCCACAGCACTTGGCTTGCCGCACCCGCCGGATCGGATCGAAATCTATGACAATTCACATATTCAGGGCAAACATGCCGTAGGGGGTATGGTGGTCGCTGGCCCGGAAGGGTTTCAAAAAGCCGCCTACCGCCGCTTCAACATCAAAGATGAAGGCAAATTTGCCACCCAAACGGGTGATGATTTTGCCATGATGCGGCAAGTTATGCATCGGCGTTTTTCGCGCGCACTGAAAGAAGATCCCGATCGAATTTCGGGTACTTGGCCAGATTTATTACTGATTGATGGGGGGCTTGGTCAATTATCATCCGTGCATGAGGCACTAGACGAGCTGGCTTTGTCTGATCTTCAGGTTGTCGCCATCTCCAAAGGCCCAGACCGCCATGCCGGCCGTGAACAATTCCACATCCGCGGCCGCCCCAGCTTTACCTTGCCGCCCGATAGCGCCGCCATGCATTTCTTACAACGGCTCCGCGATGAAGCGCACCGCTATGCCATTGGCACGCATCGCAACAAACGAGCAAAAGCTGAGTTTACCAACCCCCTTGACGCCGTGCCGGGGATTGGCCCAAAGCGAAAAAAGGCGCTTTTGGCGCATTTTGGCTCGGCGCGCGCCGTTGCCGCGGCTGGTCTGACAGATTTGCAGGCTGTTGACGGTATTTCAAAAAAATTTGCACAACAAATTTATGATTGGTTCTATAGTGGCGGACAATAGATAGCTTATGCTAAAGCAATAACGATTTGACCCGAAAGGCTCAGACCAAAGTCTTTAACGCCAAGGAACGATATTTATGTGATGTTTACGCTGAATGCCCTGCCAAATTGGATGACAATTATGCGTATTGCCATCACCCCGTTGATCGCCGTTTTGATATGGATTGATGAACCGCCCTATGGCTATCAACTGGCCTTGGCGCTCTACACCATTGCCAGCGTGACCGATTATATTGACGGCTATATGGCCCGCCGCCTGAAAGTGGAATCGCCGCTTGGTGAGATGCTTGACCCGATTGCAGACAAACTCCTTGTGGCCGCAGTTTTACTTGCACTTGCCAATGTTACCACCAGTGGCTGGTTGTTTTTGGTACCCGCGCTGATCATCCTGATCCGTGAATTCATGATTTCCGGCCTGCGGGAATTTTTAGCAAAACAAAATCTATCTGCACCGGTGACACGTCTGGCAAAATGGAAAACCACGGCACAAATTTTGGCCCTTGGGTTTCTGATGGGTGCACCCGGCTTTCCCGGCTTTCCCTTCGCCCATGAAATCGGCATTACGCTTTTGTGGCTGGCCGCGATATTAACCGTGCAGACCGGGTCTGGCTATTTGATCAGCGCCGTCAAACATGTGACAAATTCTGGCTAGCTGGCGAGACAAACAAGATCTTAACCGCCATAGTGGTTTTTAAGGTTGATTGACGTCAACGGTTATCCGAAGATGGGGACGGTGGCTTTGCCGCCCCGATTATTTATGCGCATGCGTGGGATTTGCCTGATGAAAATTCTATATTTTGCTTGGCTGAAAGAACATACCGGCCACTCATCCGAAGAATTGCAACTTCCAGACGGCGTTGACACGGTTGGCGCGCTAATCCCTCATATCACCAAACAATCGCCCGGCCACGGCGCGGCATTGGCAAATCTTGACGCTGTGCGCGTTGCCGTCAACCGCGTCTATGGCGACCTTGCCACGCCGATTACCAATCATGACGAAGTGGCGTTCTTCCCGCCTGTTACCGGCGGATAGGCAAGCGGTCATTGGCCTTGCCGCCCTGATCTTGCCGCCCTAGCCTCACCAAACCAGCCTTACCACACTAACCTTGGCGCACCATCTTTTCATAGCCATCAACAAGCGACCGGCTGATATCAGACGGGGTGAAGTGATAATCGCCGATCCGCGATACCGGCGTCACTTCAGCGGCAGTGCCAGTCAAGAAACACTCTTTCATATCGGCCATTTCTTCCGGCATGATATGGCGTTCTATGACCTTCATCTGCATAGATTGGGCCATGCCGATGACAGTTTGCCGGGTAATGCCATTTAAAAAACAATCGGCAATCGGCGTATGAATCACACCATCAGCATCGATAAAAAATACGTTAGCGCCCGTCGCCTCGGCCACATAGCCGCGGTAATCAAGCATCAACGCATCTTGAAACCCATGTTTTTCAGCCTCGTGTTTTGACAAGGTGCAGATCATATAAAGACCTGCCGCTTTGGCATGGACCGGGGCTGATTCAGGCGCTGGGCGCCGCCATTTGGCAATATCCAGCGTGATGCCTTTCATTTTCGTTTCCGGGTCAAAATAGCTTGGCCATTCCCATGCCGCAATCGCCAGATGCGCTGTGGTTTGTTGGGCTGAAATTGCCATCATCTCGGACCCGCGCCAGCAAAATGCCCGCACATAACCGTCAACAATATTATTGGCTTTGATTACCTCATGCTTTGCGGCTTCCAAAGCGTCATCAGAAATCGGCACATCAAAATCAAGAATTTTGGCCGAAGCACGCAATCTGGCGGTATGTTCAACCCCTTTAAAGACACGGCCTGAATAAACACGTTCGCCTTCAAACACCAGACTGGCATAATGCAAACCGTGGCTCAAACTATGCGTCTTTGCGTCACGCCATGGCACCATCTCACCGTCAAACCAAATGCTGCCGTCGCGATCATCAAACGGAATGAGTGCCATGCTACGCTCCTGAAAAATTTATGTTTATAAACGGATTATATAGCAAATAAATGGTTCCATTTCGGCCATTTTATGTTATGTTTCCGCTTTAGTTCGTATATCACTTCTCAATATTATTGGTCAACATGGCTGACATAAAACCAATTGGCAAGGCCCTTTTTCTCCGCGAGGAAGAATTGCGCCGCGGCATCGAGATGATGTTTTTCTCTTATCGTGATTTTACCAGCGAAGCCGACACCATTTTGGCAGAACAAGATATGGGGCGGGCGCATCATCGGGCTATTTATTTCATCGGCCGCCACCCCGGAATTACCGTCAGCGATCTTTTGGGCATTTTAAATATCACCAAACAAAGCCTGTCGCGGGTGCTCTCCGGATTAATGAAAGACGGGTTTGTGTTGCAAAAAACAGGCGCCACCGACCGCCGCCAGCGGCTGTTATATCTTACCGAGACCGGCAGTGAACTTGAGGCCCGCCTGACCGCGCTTCAGGGACGTCGGTTTGCCGCCGCCTATCGCGAGGCCGGCGCCGAAGCCGTTGATGGGTTTCAGCGGGTATTGCGGGGTTTGATGGACCAAGATACGCTGGAACAGATGAAGCAACAGGTGCCACCAGCCGCCGACGCCTGACAATCCCCTTGTTTGAAAGGTGCCCATGACAGAACATCACATTTTAGTGATCGATGATGATGAACGGCTTCGCATTTTGTTGCGGCGCTTTCTCGAGGAAAGCGGTTTCCGCGTGACTGATGCGGCAAGCGCCAATGAAGCGCGGCAAATTTTACAGGGCATGGCATTTGATATTCTGGTGGTTGATGTGATGATGCCGGGGGAAACCGGCATTGAATTTCTGGCCGATTTACGCAAAGAAGACCCGGTGCCAGCATTGTTTTTGACCGCCAGATCCGAGACTGAAAGCCGTATTGAAGGCTTGGAAGCTGGCGCTGACGATTATATGTCAAAACCCTTCGAACCCCGCGAGTTGGTGTTGCGCATCAAGCGAATTTTGCAACGCAACGCGCAGAATGAAAGCCAGACAAAGGCCGATGGCGTCAGATTCGGCCCGTTTCATTTTGACCCGGGTTCTGGCTTGCTAACCAAAGCTGGCAACCGATTGCATATCACCACCGCTGAACAACAGTTGCTGAGCAGTTTTGCCGAAGCCCCAAACGCGGTGCTGTCGCGTGACGATTTGTCAACCATCATGGATGGCCGTATGGAAGGCCGGTCAATCGATGTTGCGGTGGCACGGCTACGCCGTAAATTAGAACCTAATCCGCGCCACCCGGTATATTTGCAGACTGTTCGAAACCGCGGCTGGATGTTGCGCACAGACATTGTGCACCCGCCGCGGCAGGTGTAATCAAACATGCAGTTACGCGAATTTCTTCCCAAAACACTTTTTGGCCGGATGCTATCCATCATTCTGGTGCCGATGATCATTGTGCAGGTGATCACAGTCTTTATTTTCTACGAACGCCACTGGGATACCGTCACCCGGCATATGGCGGCTAATTTGGCATCAGAAATTGCCTTTCTAATTGATGGCCTTGGCTCCGCACCAGATACCGAACAGCTTGACCCCATCATTGCCAATGGCTGGCAGTATTTCAATTTCCCAGTCAGTTTTGACCCTGGCACCAGCTTAAACCCCTCCGTCAAAATACGGCCAAAAACATATCCCGAAGAAATGCTACAGCGCGAGCTAGGCAAACGCATCTCTCAAGCGTGGCAGGTCGATGTTGATACCGATCCAAATCTGATTTTCATTGATATTCAGTTTGAAACAGGCGTGTTACGAATCTATGCCAGCCGTAAACGTATTTTCAGCTCGACAAGCTGGACGTTCCTTGGCTGGACCATCGGCAGTTCGATTTTAATGTTTGGTCTGGCTTTGGTGTTTTTGCGCGGGCAAGTCCGGCCAATACATCGCCTTGCCAATGCGGCCAGACAATTGGGGCTTGGCCGCCCGGCGCAGGATTACCGGCTAGAGGGCGCGCGCGAAGTGCGGCTGGCAGGCCGGGCCTTTCAGGCCATGCGCCATCGCATTATGCGCCAGCTCAATGAACGGACTGAAATGCTGGCTGGTGTCAGCCATGATCTGCGTACCCCTTTGACACGCATGCGCTTGCAACTGGCCTTGATGGAATCGCATCCTGATGCCAAAGCCATTGGCAATGACATTGATGAAATGGAAGAAATGATCGATGCCTATCTGGCTTTTGC
>CAJWSS010000105.1:0-5586 GCA_913045915.1 uncultured Alphaproteobacteria bacterium
GATCGCCATTGCAATTATAAACAACCAAGGTTTGGATGCTCTGCGCTTGATGGATACGCCAGAAGTTCGTTCCCAGTTGGATGACATTCTCTCTCGTTATAAATTAGATATCCACCGTGACTCTACAGTCAGCTCGCTAGCTCAAGGTGTAAGAAAGTTGCTTGACATAGCGATGGCTGTCGTTAGTAGGCCGCGAATTTTGCTTTTGGATGAGCCAACAAGCGGTATTAGTGTTGAAGAAAAATTTGATTTCATGGACATCGTGATGGGTGCCCTAAGAGATGATGGTGTGACAGTGCTGTTCGTTGAGCATGATATGGAAATTGTCGCGCGCTATGTTGGGAGGGTTCTGGCTTTTTATCAGGGAGAGATTATTGCTGATATGCCGCCAAAAAAGGCGCTAGCAGATAAGAAGGTGCAGGAATTCGTTATCGGTAAAGAGCACCATAAACAAAAGAAGTAGGGTTGATTTATGTTAGCTGTTGACGCGCTTGATGTGGATATTAACGGGACGCCAATCCTAAGAGATATAGGTCTATCGATAAACAAGGGCGAGATTGTGGGGCTCATCGGACGCAATGGTGCCGGCAAGACAACGTTTCTGCGCTCGATAATGGGTTTGTTGCCGGTTGTTAGTGGACAGGTGCTCCATGAAGGACAGGACATTACGGCTCAGGCCGGATATAAACGAGCCCACATGGGGTTTGGTTACATGCCGGAAGACCGGAGGCTGGTTCCCGAGATGACAGCTGAACAAAATATTCTGGTGCCGGTATGGTCCACCGGCATAAGTGATTTTCAAGATCGATTGGGGTGGATCTATAAAATTATTCCTGAGTGCAAGGGTTTTAGGAGCATGCCCGCGACATCATTGTCCGGCGGACAACAAAAACTGGTAGCTCTTGCGAGAGCATTGATGGTTGGAAAAAATTTGTTGCTCTTGGATGAGCCAACTGAGGGCATTGCGCCGGTGTTGGCACAACGCATGGGTGAGATATTGGCGTCCCTTAAAGCAGAGGGCGTGTCTATTATAATTGCCGAGTCAAACGATGCACACGTGGCAGATGTAATCGATCGGACGTATGTTATTGAGCGTGGGTCTATTGTCAGCGATTGAGCAAAAACGGGTCTGATCGATGACGGCGCCAGTTAAATTTGTTGCAAGGGGTGTTATACCGGCAACCCTTATTGCGTTTGATCGGGATTATGCAGTCGATCAGAAAAACTCGCTGAAACATCTGCGCGACGTTGCCGCAACAGATGGGTTGAGTGCCATCACTGTCAATGGGCATGCCTCGGAAATTCACGCATGTAGCTTTGCTGAACAGCAAGAGCTTTTGGCTCTATCGCTGGCTGAAGTCGGTGACAGGTTGCCCTTGGTCAATGGCGTCTATGCTGATGGCAGTCATGCCGCGGTTGAGATTTCCCGTATGGCCGACGCTGAAGGCGCTAGCGCCTTGCTGGTGTTTCCGCCGAATAGCATGAGCATGGGGGGACAATTGCGCCCGGAGATGGCGCTTCGCCATTTTCAAATGATTGCTGAGGCAACTGATCTGCCGCTGATTTTATTTCAATATCCGCAGGCCACTGGGCTTGGCTATCCGTTTGCGACAATGGAGGCAATTTTCGATGCCGTGCCGTCAGTCGTCGCGATTAAGGATTGGTGTAACGACCCCATGTTGCACGAAAAACATATTCGTAATTTTCAATCGCGACAGCGCCCGGTGAATGTGTTGACAACCCATTCATCTTGGCTGATGGCGTCTTTGTCTATGGGGCCAGCTGGATTGCTTTCGGGCGCAGGTAGCGTGATAGCAGATTTGCAGGTGGCATTATTTGAGGCTATCGAGGCAAATGATTTGCAGATCGCGCGGCAGGTTAATGACCGTATTTACCCGCTGGCACAAGCGTTTTACCGCGCCCCGTTTTTGGATATGCATAACCGGATGAAAGTCTGTCTGGAATTGCTGGGGCGGATTGACCGTGCCGTTGTTAGGCCGCCATTAATGCCGCTGTCATCAGCCGAAATAGACGAATTGAAAACCGCGCTTGTGGCGTCTGGCCTTATGCCTGGGTCTGGGCGCTAACTTACTATTAGAGAGGACATTATGGCTTTATATGAATTGCGCACCTATCAGGTTTATGTTGGCAAAATGAAAGACGCTGTGGCTGCCTATAATGATTATGGCTGGCCAGCCATTCAAAAAGGCGGGTTTGATAGCAAGCTTGTTGGCTATTTTACCTCGGATACTGGCGGGTTGCACCAGATTGTCCATTTGTGGAAATTTGATGATTACAATGATCGGCGCCAGCATTGGGATACCATGTTCCAAGACCCAGCTTTTATGGAGTTTGCCGGCAAAATCAGACCATTATTGATGACCCAGCAAAACCAGTTGTTGCACGCCTCGCCATGGGGGCCGCACCCATAGGCCGTCTATTCATCAGGGGGAAACGCCATGCTTAACATCAAATATCTGATTTGGGCGTTGTTGGCTGGTGCCTTTATCCCACTGATTGGCATTTTGAACGGGCGCGTTGGGCGGGCCTTGGGTGAGCCGTTTTATGCAACGGTGATGCTGTTTGGCGTGGCCATTGTGCTGGCACTATTAGTGTCGATTATGTTTGGCAAAACCGCCCCTACGTTCCAGAACCTGAATAGCTTGCGTCCGATGGATTACACGGCGGGGTTTATCGTTGCCTTTTATGTGATCAGTGCCACGGTGCTGGCTGGTAAAATTGGTGTGGCCAATTTCATTGTTATGGCGGTATCAGGGCAGATCATGTTTTCGCTGATTATCGACCATTTTGGATTGTTCGGCGCGCCGGTAAAACCAATCAACATGACCCAGCTTGTCGGTGCTATTTTGCTGTTAATCGGGTTGGCAACGACGCAACTCGCCAACAGCAAAATCGACTAACGCAGGCCGTCTTTGCCTTCAGCCTCGTCATGCGTCAATCCGCCAACACGGGGTAACGGGCGCCCGGAATCGGCAACCGCCACAGCCACCAAAATCTCATTCGCCTGTGGCGCGTCATTCACCCGTACTTCCATCCCGTCAAAATGTGATCTGACATAGGCGGCGTCCTTGTGCCCCAACGGGACGTCAAGCGGCGTCCCCATGCCGCCGCGTTTTTTATTTGATGGCACCAGCGCCGCGCCTTTTTCAACAGCCGCGCGTAGAGGCTTGCCAAGCCGTGGATGTAAAATCGCCGCGGCATGCTCCAATTCGCCATTTTCACCAACAAGGGCAGCCTTGCCATAGCTTTGGGCGTCGGCAGGAGAGATGCCCAGCGCGGTAACGCATGCCTCGCCTAATTGTGCGCCAAGCTCTTCACCAATCACCATCAAGGTTTCTAAATCCTCTACGTAGCGGCCAGCAAAAGGATTTTCGATAACGGCAACCGCCGCCGCACGGCGTGTGGCCGGATCAATGGGTTGATCGGCTTCGCTGTGGGTTTCTTCAACAATTGTAACAATTTTGCGAATTTTTGCGGTGGTCATGCGCGGGCCTCGTGATCAAAGGGGTTTGACGTGTGCGAAAAATTGACGCTAAATTCAAGAATAAAATTTGTTCGCTGTCAAACAATAATCAGCTTGATTATTTGCTGCATTGATGGGTCATATAAAGGGTAAATCCATGCCTAATGATTACAGACTTGATGATCAGGTAGGGTATAAATTGCGTCTTGCGACGCAGCGTCATCTGGAAATTTTTTCGCGGCATCTTTCAGATGTGACCCCCACTCAATTTTCAATTTTGGCGCGTCTCTATGAGGTTGGCGAAACCTCTCAAAATCAGCTTGGCCGGCTGGTTGCGATGGATGCTGCTACCACCAAAGGGGTGATTGCGCGGCTGTTGGAAAAAGATCTTGTCGAGGCCCGTGCCGATCCAAATGATCTGCGGCGTCTACAAATTTCACTAACCGATGCGGGCCGCAGCCTGACGATTGATGCAATCGAAAAAGCGTGCAAAATCACCAAAGATACGGTGGCTAACTTAACTGGCCGTGATGTTAAACGGTTGCTCGAATTACTAGATAAGATGTAGATTTTAAATCGCCTTGCACAAGAAATAAATGTTTGCATACTAATGAAATAGCCGGGTTTCATTGGGCTATGGCCCGCGGCATCAGCAGTAAAAAGGGGCAAATCATGTCTGTACAAAAGCTTGTAATAAAGAATATCGGTCAGATTTTGTCTGGCAAGCTGGAAGAGCCGCTGATTGATGGTGATTGTGTGATTGCCATTGATGGGCGGATCACAGCCATTGGCCGCTATGCTGACCTTGATACCGACCAAGCGACGCAGATTGTTGATGCACATGGCGTAACGCTGGCGCCGGGGTTGATTGACAGCCATGTCCATCCGGTGATTGGCGATTATACGCCGCGCCAACAGCAATTAAACTGGATTGATTCATGCCTCCATGGCGGTGTGACAACAATGATTTCAGCTGGTGAGGTGCATGCGCCCGGCCGGCCCAAGGATATTGTTGGGTTAAAAGCCATGGCGATTGCTTCGCAACGTTGGTATGAAAATTTCCGGCCATCTGGTGTGAAAATGCTTGCTGGCGCTCCGGTAATTGAAGAGGGAATGGTCGAGTCCGATTTCAAAGAGCTGGCAGATGCGGGTGTTAAATTGCTAGGTGAAGTTGGTTTGGGTTCGGTAAAAGCCGGAGAAACCGCCGCCCAAATGGTGAAATGGGCGCGTAAATATGGCATTCAGTCGACCATCCATACCGGCGGCCCATCGATTCCGGGATCAGGGTTAATCGATAAAGACGTCGTGCTAGAGGCGGATGCAGATATCATCGGCCATATTAATGGCGGTCATACGGCGTTGCCTGATGACCAGATCACATGCCTGTGCGAAAGCTGTACGCGCGGTATCGAAATTGTTCACAATGGCAATGAACGGGCTGGTTTACTTGCCATGCGCACAGCTTTTGAAATCGGCCAAGCAGAGCGTATTATTTTAGGCACTGATGCACCAGCAGGATCAGGCGTGCAACCGCTTGGCATTTTGCGGATGATTGCGATGCTGTCTAGCCTTGGCGATATTCCGCCAGAGATTGCTTTTTGCTTTGCCACTGGTAACACCGCCAGAATGCGCGAGCTTGACAGCGGTATCATTGAAATTGGCAAGTCGGCAGATTACATCTTAATCGACAGCGCTCAGCATGCGCCAGGCAAAACCATGCTTGAGAGTATTCATCAAGGTAACCTGCCGGGTGTCGGGATGACCATCATTGACGGCATTGTCCGCACCCAGCGTAGCCGTAATACACCGCCCGCTGAACGCTTGCCAGAAGTGGTGCTGTAAAAAAGGCGGCCCGTTGGCACTTGCTGGGTAAATGTGGCCAAGGCAAAAGCTGATTTACAAATATGTTAATTGTTAGTATACAAACAATATTCATCTATGTGTGTTTAGCCAAAAGGGGCTGACTATGAGGAAATTTATTGAAATAGATTTGCACCGCCAGCATGTGTTGGAACGCCAGCTTGCCGGCCGTGAATTGGCCGAGGCCGGGCGGTATCTGATCGCGCGGATGCTGGTTGAACGTGATGTCGCCGCTATTGACC
>CAJWSS010000106.1:0-5578 GCA_913045915.1 uncultured Alphaproteobacteria bacterium
GTCAACAGCCCGCGGCGTGATTGATATCTTTGCGTCCTAGGTTTGTTTGGATAGTTCGCATTTAGTGCCCTAATTGCTACGAGTTGTCGCATCACCTTTTTGAGTCTTTTCGTAGCATGGATTTGTCGTACTATTTCACCATCTAACGGTCATATTGAACCGAAGGCGCAGGAGCTTCGCAGTGCAGTACCGCGATCAATTTAAAAATCGCTTAAATCAATTGAAAAGCGAGAATCGGTATCGCAATTTTGTCGAACTCGAACGGCACGCCGGACGGCACCCGCATGCCACATGGAACAGCCCATCTGGTCCGCAGGATGTGGTGATCTGGTGTTCGAATGATTATCTCGGGATGGGGCAACATCCCGCGGTGCTTGACGCCATGCAATCTGCCATTGCCCAGTCTGGAAGTGGGGCTGGCGGCACCCGTAACATTTCTGGAACAAGCACGGCGATTGTTGAATTGGAAAAAGCGCTTGCCGCGCTCCATAACAAACCGCGCGCACTCGTTCTGACCAGCGGCTATGTCGCAAATGAGGCAAGTATCAGCGCGTTGGCCGGGTTGCTGGATGATGTGGTGATCTTTTCAGATGAAATGAATCATGCTTCGATCATTTCGGGCATTCGCTATGCGAGATGCGAAAAAGTGATCTTCCGGCATAATGATTGCGCGCACCTTGAAACGCTGTTAAAGGCCCAACCGATTGACCGACCCAAAATCGTTATTTTTGAGTCGGTTTATTCAATGGATGGTGACACCAGCCCAATTGCCGAGATCGCCGACTTGGCGGAAAAATACAATGCCCTGACCTATCTTGATGAGGTTCATGCGGTTGGCATGTATGGGGCGCAAGGCGGCGGGGTCGCACAGATGCGCGGCATCGCCGACAGGATTGATGTTATTCAGGGCACGCTTGGCAAAGCCTTTGGTGTCGTGGGCGGTTATATCGCGGCTGATGACGTGATTTGCGATGCTGTACGCAGTTTTGGATCAGGTTTTATTTTCACAACCGCGCTCCCCCCAGCCTTGGCATATGGGGCATTGGCATCGGTGCGATATCTGCAGTCCAGTCAGGCAGAGCGCGACCACCAGAAACAGCAAGCCGAAACATTAAAACAAAAACTGCGTAACGCCGGTCTGCCGATACTTGAAGGGGATACGCATATTGTGCCGGTGATGGTGAACAATGCCGATCAGTGCACGCGGATCTGCCAGTTTCTGCTGAATGAACGTCAAATTTATGTCCAGCCAATTAATTACCCAACGGTGCCAAAAGGCACCGAAAGGCTGCGCCTGACCCCGGGGCCATTTCATAGTGACAGCATGATCGATGATCTGGTTGACGCGTTGCAAATGGCATTCAGCCAGATTGAATCCGAAACAACCAAACAGGCTGGTTAACCACATCCTGCGCAAAACGCACCCGCGCTTGTGCCATGTGATGCAAAAAATCTCTCTGATACGCTGGATCTTTGCATGCACACCTCCTAAATAGAACAATTAAATGCGTCCCATGCAACGCAGTTTCCGGTTTTTGTTTGTAGTAGAGGTTTTGCCATGCCGATAAATTCCATGCCAAAGGATCACCCGTATTTTCCGGGACGTGGTAAAACCGGGCTTTTGCTGGTCAATCTTGGCACACCTGATGGCACCGACACCCCGTCGATGCGCCGCTATCTCAAGCAATTCTTATCTGACCGACGCGTCATAGAAGTGCCGCGGCTATTATGGTGGGTGATTTTGAACGGCATCATTTTGAATGTCCGACCGCGTAAATCAGGTGACGCCTATGCCCGGATCTGGCTCAAAGACGACCCAGATGGATCGCCATTGCGCCGTATTACCAGACTACAGGCAGAACATGTTGCCAACCGATTTCAAAGTGATGATTTAATTGTTGATTATGCCATGCGCTATGGCCAACCAGCGATCCAATCACAAATGCAAAAATTACAAGATGCCGGATGTAGCCAAATTGTGGTGATGCCGCTTTACCCACAATATGCGGCCTCAACAACGGCGACGGTTAATGATGAAGTGTTTAAATGGGCACTGGATTTACGCTGGCAACCAGCCATTCGCACTGTCCCGCCGTGGCATGATCACAAAAGCTATATTGGCGCCTTGGCCAAATCGGTAAAAGCGGCTGTTAAAAAATCCGGCAAACCAGATGATCTGGTGATTTCCTTTCATGGCATCCCAAAGAGCTATTTTGTCGCCGGCGACCCGTATCACTGCCAATGTATGAAAACAGCCCGCCTTTTGCGTGAAGCCTTGCAATGGGATGAACAGCATTTTCACGCCACCTTCCAGTCGCGCTTTGGGTCTGAACCATGGCTACAACCCTATACCGATAAAACCGTTGTCAAACTAGCTGAATCGGGCAGTAAACATGTTGCGATTATGGCGCCCGGCTTTGTCGCAGATTGTCTGGAAACACTGGACGAACTCGATATTGAATTACACGAAGAATTTATCGAACATGGCGGTGAAACCTTCACCTATATCCCCTGTTTGAATGATAGTGTAGATGGCATGCGGGTGATTGAAGAAGTCGCCATTGAAAATTTACGTGGATGGGTTGATGTTACGTCATCACCCGCCAGACAGGCCTCAAAACAGACCTCAAAAAAATCCAAATAGCAAAATCGGTGTTTCGCGCCTAACCATTATGTGGATGGCGCGGTGCCCATGCCCCAATGGTGACCCGTTTTTCTGTGGCCACATCAACCACAGTACTAGCCATGTCTTTTGCCGCCGGTGGCTGGTCCCAACCTAATGCTGACAAACAGTCCTGGTGATCACCGCGGGACGGGTAATGCGCCGCATTTTTATAATGCCACGCCCCTGACTCAACACGCCCATAGATGGTGGCATCGTCATAATTGACAAAATCAATGCGCGCAAAACTAGAAAAACACCGCCGGATGAAATTATGCGTTGGTTGCCATGCGGGATCTAACACCTCATCAGGCCGTGTGGCCTTGGTGTTGACCTCGCGAAACCGGTCAATGTTACCCAGTGCTGACGGGTCTAAAATAGTCATATGGCCGGGATGCCCATAGGCAATGGTCCGCGCCCGCTCGCCAAGCGGGACATCATTATCCAAAAATTCGAAATAGACGGTTTTGTCGCCAATCCCCATCCAAGAGAAAAACAGTTCAGGAATGCCATTAAATGCTTCGATATTGTGATAAAGCAAATCATTAACCGCCTTATAGCGCTCTGTTGTTAAGCCACGTTGCCAAGCCCGCTCGACGGTTTGTGCTGGCGGCGTAATGATGAAAAACAAAAACACTGTCGCGCCAAAGCGGCTGAGGAGTTTGCTCTGATAATCGCCATCATCGCCAACCTTAAAACTGTCAAAGCGAAACCGGTCAAGTAACAGATGCGGCAGATTATGCCGGCGGGCTTTGGCGGCAACATAGCTGTCCAATTTGCGGTCAATGATTTCTAACTCATGCCCGGTCATCATCGCCGCATATTTATAATCCGCCCCCATCGTTGCATAATCCAAAAGATATTTGCGCCAATAATCCGGGCTGATCAGGGCAAAATCTTCCCATTTGACGTTCATTTTTTCAGCCAAACGGCGTTGCTGTGGTCGGATTGTGCTTTTTCCCGAGGCTGACGCCCCTTTTGTGTTCATCACAATGGGGTGCGATTGGGCTGGCAGGAACCGGTATCCTTCCTTGGTCACCGCGTCGTTAAACATGGGGCGGATAATCCGACCAATCTCACGGCTACCATAATCATTCATGACCAGCCGCAGGCTGAGATCAACAACAAGGTCGCGATCTGCCACAAGCCGGCCATGCTGGCCAATAATGCCGCCCACAATGGTGATTAGGGCCGATAAATAGGCACGTTCTGCCGGATCTTTCTGATTTGGTAACGCCGCTTTCCATGCGGCCAGCGCGCCAATTTCTGGCAGGGTTTTGTCATCATTTACCGCGGTCGATTTTGGCTTTAAAAATCCAAAAAAACCGCGTCGATCCTGCTTTTTGTCACGATGAAATATATCGCGGTCCAAGAAGGCATTAATCGCGTCTGCCGCCTGTTTTTTTACCGCCTCAAATTCGACCGTAATATCTGCTAAATGTGGCAACACATAATGGTCACAAATTTGCCCAACCATAGAGCGCAATGAAATGCCGAGATATTCATAGCTTGGCCCGTCTGGCACCGACAAATCAGCCGTCACCCGGATCAAAACTTCATGAATGATCAGGCGTTTTACCGACAGCCCGCATAATGTCTCAGCAGAAAGGCCGCAGAAATCTGCGGCCTCTTTTGCTTGTTGATAGGACACTGTTCCATTTTCTGGCCGGAACAGAGTGATGAGGGGGAGAAGATGAGGTGGGATAGTCGAAGTCAGACCTGGGTTCCAAGCGTGATACTTTTCGTCAGACCCAGACATGCTGCACAACCATAAACATGCTTCTAACTTTCAGGGACTGACTTGAACTTGTCGCGTAAAAACTTCAGCAGTGGCAATAAAATCAGAATTATTGCAACAATGGTGATGGGCCCAGAAATTGGGCGAGTGAAGAAAATCGAAAAATCACCATCAGATAAGAGCAAAGACTGTCGCAATTTTGGCTCAGCTATTGGACCCAAAACAATAGCAAGAACGGCAGGGGCAAGTGGGTAGTCTAAAATTCTAAGCAAAAACGCAGCTACACCAACAATAACCATCAACCAAACATCAAACATATCCATATAGGCGGCGTATGTTCCCACCAGTGATAATACAAAAATCAATGGTGCCAAAATCGTAAATGGCATGCGAAGCATCCACAAAAATACAGGAATAAAGGCTAAGTTGATCAATACAGCAACAACGTTAGAGATATAAAAAGAGCCAATGAGTGGCCAAACAAAATCAGGCTGGTTAGAAAATAATAAAGGCCCCGGCTGCAACCCCCAAATAACCATGCCAGCAAGCAAAACAGCTGTGGTTGGTGAACCTGGAATGCCGAGGGTCATCATCGGTAACATTGCACCAGTCGAAGCCGAGTTATTCGCAGCCTCAGGCGCGGCAACACCATCAATTGCGCCTTTGCCAAACTGCTCTTTTTCCGCTGATGATAGTTTGGTAACACCATACGCCATCAACGAGCCAGGGGTCGCCCCTGCAGCAGGCAGTATCCCAACAAAAAATCCAAGAAATGAACCAACTGCCGTCCCACGCCATGCACTCGGAAACTGCTTTATGGCGCTGACGATACTGGCTACACTTACGTCGACTTTACTCATGCTCGTTCCAGAGCGTGAGGTATTAATCGTCCACATCATTTCACCAATACCATAAACACCAATCGCTAGGACAAGGAACCTGATCCCATGGCTGAAGCCGGGAATATCGAAAAAGATTAACCTCGGCTCCCCAGAGACAATGTCAAAACCTACTGTAGCTAGAACCAAACCGATACAAATCGAAAATATAGTTTTGGGAATGTCGTCACCACCGAGACCTATGAATGTTGCAAATGCAAGGAGCATTAACGCAAAAATTTCAGGATTTCCAAAGGATAGCGCAACCCCTGCTAACAGCGGCGCAAAAGCGGTAAAAAA
>CAJWSS010000107.1:0-5571 GCA_913045915.1 uncultured Alphaproteobacteria bacterium
AAAACTCCTCGATAAAACCACGAAGCGCAGGCTGTGTCGACTGCGCATTTAAGTAATCTGCTTCATCAAGAATAACTACCTTGTAACCACCCTGAAGAGAGACGGTGGAAGCAAACTGCTTGATTTTAGTTCGTAGAGTATCGATGTTGCCTTCTTCAGAACCATTCACAATAATATAATCGAGATCAAGTTCATTACAAAGGGCTCGAGCAACTGTGGTCTTACCTACACCTGCACTACCAGTGAGCAGCATATTCTGCAACTCACCAGATTCAATAATCTGTTTAAACGTACTTTTCATATCCTCGGGGAGGATACAATCGTCAATTGTACGAGGACGATATTTTTCAACCCATAAGAAATCGGTCATTCACTTACTCCATAATAAAAATATATTATACCACAGCTGTGATATAATGTACACTACTTTTCAAATCGTAATGTGTATTCTTTACCCTGCAATCTCCATGTGATTGTAGAGTGAGAATACACTACTGCGCTTTTCTCTCGATAGCGCGTCTCAGTGCTGCACACTCGTTTAGTACCACCAGTAGCGTTACTATTTGAATGGCCAAGCATAGCCCCAAGTACAGCTCCAAGTGTTCCACCATCTTTTACTCCATCTATTTGATTTCCAATAATTCCACCTATAATAGCACCAGTCACCATATCACCACTGGGGATGTCGAATTGATTGGCAGGTAACTGATGCTTTTGGCAATAGATTGCGGCAATACAAATATTGTGTTTGCCATTTATGATGGGGACGAACAGCGGGCAAGCTGGCGGATCAGTTCCGATAGCCGCCGCAGTACCGATGAATATATTGTCTGGTTGACCCAGTTAATGACATTAAAAAATATCGAGGTGGCTGACATTGACGGGGTGATGATTGCTAGCGTCGTGCCGGATATTCAGCCTAAATTAGTGGCGCTGGCGCATCGCGGATTTGATGTGGTGCCATTATGTGTTGACGATCCAAATGTGGATTTGGGCATTGCTATTAACATAGACAGGCCAGACCAAGCTGGTGCAGACAGGTTGGTCAATGCAGTGGCGGCGGCGGCTTGGCATAAACCGCCGGCTATCGTCATTGATTTTGGTACAGCCACAACACTAGATCTGATTGGCGATAAAGGCGCTTATGAAGGCGGCATTATCGCGCCGGGGGTAAATTTATCGATCGAAGCCTTGTATATGGCGGCGGCGCGCCTGCCGCGCATTGCGGTAAAACCATGGCAAGCAAATATGCCTGTGCTTGGAACCGATACAATATCAGCCATGCAGTCCGGCGTGTTTTGGGGGTATGTTGGTATGGTTGAGGGGTTGCTGGAACGATTGCGGCAGAGCCATGGGGCGGATTTGCCAGCCATTGCGACAGGCGGGTTGGCACCACTTTTTGCCGACCATATCAACGGACCACTGATTGTGGATGCTGATCTAACGTTAAAGGGACTGGTGCGCATACACGCACAGAATAAGAACTAATATGACCTATTCGACAAATGATTTGTTATTCGTGCCACTTGGGGGATCAGGTGAGATTGGCATGAATGTTAATTTATACCATTACCAAGATAGCTGGATCATGGTTGATCTTGGTATTTCATTTCCTGATGACAGCACCCCGGGTGTTGATGTGATTTTGCCGGATTTGAAATTTATCGCCGAGCGGCGTGAAAAATTGGCCGGGCTTATCTTAACACATGGGCATGAAGATCATCTTGGTGCAATCCCGTATTTATGGTCGCAAATTGGTTGTCCGATTTATGGCAGTGCCTTTACGCTGGCATTACTCCGGCGGAAATTGACCGAGTCGCGTGGTGATTTTGATATTCCGCTTCATGAAATGGGGATGAATGCGCCGCGTCAGATTGGTGCTTTTGAAATTGAGATGATTGCGCTGAGTCATTCAATACCAGACCCAGCCGCGCTCGCCATACGGTCTGCCGCCGGCACAATATTGCACACCGGCGATTGGAAATTTGATAAAGCGCCTATTTTGGGCACGGATACGGACGCAACGCGCCTACGGGCAGTTGGGGATGCCGGCGTTTTGGCGATGGTTGGGGACTCGACAAACGCTATGGTTGACGGGCGGACGGGGTCTGAAAGCGAGGCACAACAAGGATTAACAGATGCGATTGCCCGGGCAAGCGGGCGGGTGGCTGTGACGTGCTTTGCCAGTAATGTGGCGCGTATTCAGTCAATTTGTATGGCGGCGCAGGCAAATGGGCGCTCGGTAGCGGTTGTTGGCCGGGCGCTTAACCGGGCGATTTCGGCGGCACGTGAAGTTGGCTATCTGAACGATCTTCCAGATTTTGTCCAAGAAAATGATATCGATCTTTTGCCACCTGATTCGCTGGTGATTGTGTGCACGGGAACACAGGGCGAACCGCGTGCCGCAATGGCGCGCATTGCCGCTGGCACGCATGAAACGGTCAGTCTGCAAGCTGGCGATACGGTGATCTATTCATCTCGGCAAATTCCCGGCAATGAAACAGCCATTGCACGGGTGCAAGACATGTTGATCCGCCGGCAGATCAATCTGGTCACAGATCACGAGGCTCCGGTGCACGTGTCTGGCCATCCATCACGCGATGAAATGGTCGATATGTATGGGTTGGTGCGGCCAAAAATCGCCATTCCAGTTCATGGCACGGCGCGGCATTTACAAGCGCATGCCGAGCTTGCCAAGGCGTGTCAGGTGCAACAGTCATTGCTGCCTGATAATGGGGCGATGATCCGGCTGAACGGGGCCGAGGCGGCCATCATTGACAATGTGCATACCGGTGCCATGACCAGCGAAAAGGGCAATATCATTGAATTACAGTCAGATGTATTGCGGTCCCGGCGGCGGATGTTGTGGAATGGCGTTGTGACCGTATCGGTTATTTTGAATAAATCAGGTCATCTTTGTGTTTTGCCAAGCGTCGCACAAACCGGCATTGGTGATGGGGCGGCGGCAAGTGATTTTGTTGCGGCGGCAACCTTGGCGGTTGAAGACGCTATTGATGTGCTTGGTAAATCAGCAAGGCGCCAAGATCAGTCGGTTGAAGAGGTGGTGTCACAGGCTGTTCGGCGGGTGGCGCGCACTATGTTTGGCTTGCGGCCAATTGCGCAGGTGCATATCATGCGGGTGGCAGAAGAGGATCTACGTGCATGATTGGCCGTATAAATCATATTGCGATTGCGGTACCCGATGTGGCGGCGGCGGCGCGGCAATGGGAGACCATGCTTGGGGCCCAGGTAAGCGCGCCGCAGACATTGCCAGACCATGGGGTGCGCATTGTTTTTGTGTCAGCGCCAAATGGTAAAATCGAATTAATGGAACCCTTTGGTGATGCGTCTCCGATTGCCAGTTTTCTGGCGCGCAACGAAAATGGTGGCATGCATCATATTTGTTACGAGGTTGACGATATTGATAAGGCGCGCAACTCGTTGCAGGCCGCTGGTGCGCGGGTGTTAGGCGATGGCACGGCAAAGATTGGTGCGCATGGTAACCCGGTGTTGTTTTTGCATCCAAAGGATTTTAACGGCACGTTGATTGAGCTTGAACAAGTTACCGCAACTGGTGAAAGCCCACGGGCGGAATAGGAAAGAGCGTTAAATGGGGTTAGTGTCTGGTCTCGTTGTATATATTTTGCTCTGGTGGTGGGTGTTTTTAATGACACTGCCATTTGGCGCAAAAGCGCCTGACGCGGTTGAGACAGGACATGCAACCTCGGCACCAGCAAAACCAATGTTATGGTGGAAAGCCGGGATAACTACGGTGATTGCGGGGATTTTGTTTGCGATTGTTTATTGGATCATCGTGTCGGAGATCATCAGCCTCGATACAGCATGACCAGGCATGCACCGCAAAAACGTTTTTGCAAAAAAGAAAAGCAAGGCTTTCGCCTTGCCTCTTTTGCGCCGGTCTTATTGCCGATAGCGCGTCTCCCTAAACCCGGTTTTGGCAACCTGATCCGTAGACGCTAGTAAATTTTGTCAGGGTTGTCGATATAAAAAGCACATAATGATAGGCTTTTTTGAACTTTAATTTTAAAAAACTCAGAATAACAAGACATAAACATTCACATACCATCAGCAAAGGGAATGCCATGACTATTTATTTTGCTTCCGATCATGCCGGAATGTCGCTTCGCCAGACGCTGTTATCTTATGTAACGCAAGCCGGGCATGATGTTGTTGATCTCGGGCCAGAGGAAACAACATCAGTCGATTATCCAGATTTTGGTGTTAAGCTTGCGATGGCGTTACAGCAGGATAAAGCCGGGCGTGGCATTGCCATTTGCGGAAGCGGTATTGGCATTTCTATAGCGCTTAATCGGTTTTCATGGGTGCGCGCCGCACTTGTGAGCCAGCCAGAAGCAGCTGAATTGGCACGCCAGCATAATGACGCAAATGTACTGGCTCTTGGTGAACGGTTGATTGCTGTTGAAACAGCCAAAGACTCTGTAAATAAATTCTTATCGACTGAATTTGAAGGTGGGCGGCATCAGCGCCGTGTCGATAAATTATCACAAATCGGAAAAACTACGGCGAATTAAGGCATGGAGGGCTTGGTATTCGCCGTGAAACACTCTATGTTAGACAAAATTTTTCTTGCTGTGGAGGGTGCGGAAAGCCAGCCGGCCGTCAGCAATCATCAAATAAATAGCCCCATGAGGAGTTTGCAAAATGGATGACGCACGTAGCGTGAAAGACGCGATGAAAATGACCGGTTTTTTCTCTGACCCATTGGCCAAAACTGACCCGGAAATTGCCGCGGCGATTGCTGATGAATTGGTGCGTCAGCAAGACCAAATTGAAATGATTGCGTCTGAAAACATCGTCAGTGTCGCGGTCATGGAAGCGCAAGGGTCGGTTCTGACAAATAAATATGCCGAAGGCTATTCCGGGCGTCGCTATTACGGCGGGTGCGAACATGTTGATGTGGTTGAAACCTTGGCCATTGAGCGCGCAAAAAAATTGTTTGGATGCAATTATGTGAATGTGCAACCGCATTCCGGTGCGCAGGCCAATCAGGCAGTGTTTTTGAGCCTGCTACAGCCGGGTGATACAATTTTGGGCATGTCACTTGCGGCTGGTGGGCATCTGACACATGGCGCGGCGCCGAATTTGTCAGGCAAATGGTTTAACGCTGTGCAATATGGTGTTGATGAGACCACGGCGCAAATTGACTTTGATGAGTTGCAGAAATTAGCCGAACAGCATAAGCCAAAAATTATTTTGGCTGGCGGATCAGCTTATCCGCGTACGCTTGATTTTGCCGCATTCCGCCGGGTTGCTGATTCGGTTGGGGCGTATCTTATGGTTGATATGGCACATATTTCAGGTCTTGTTGCGGCTGGTGTGCATCCGTCACCCTTGCCACATGCTGATGTTGTTACGTCGACAACACATAAAACCCTGCGGGCATCACGTGGCGGCTTGATCATGACCAATGACGAGGCGCTTGGCAAAAAATTTAACTCAGCTGTGTTCCCCGGATTGCAAGGCGGACCATTAATGCATGCGATTGCTGGCAAGGCGGTTGCGTTTGGCGAGGCGTTAAAGCCAGAGTTT